>JASHVF010000020.1 GCA_030039615.1 Gammaproteobacteria bacterium
GGACCGAACGGCGCGGGCAAGACCACGCTGTTCCGCATGCTCACCGGCGCCGAGCAGCCCGACGCCGGCGAGATCCGTGTCGGTCCGAGCGTGCGCCTCGCCTACGTCGATCAGTCGCGCCAGACGCTCGATGACAAGAAGACCGTCTGGCAGGAGATCTCCGGCGGCCTCGACGTGATCAAGGTCGGCGCCTACGAAACGCCGTCACGCGGCTACGTGGGCCGCTTCAACTTCAAGGGCGCGCAGCAGCAGCAGCTGATCGGCGAGCTCTCGGGCGGCGAGCGCAACCGCGTGCACCTCGCCAAGGTGCTGCGCGCCGGCGGCAACCTGCTGCTGCTCGATGAGCCTACCAACGACCTGGACGTCGAGACGCTGCGCGCGCTCGAGGAAGCGCTGCTCGCCTTCCCGGGCTGCGCCGTGGTGATCTCCCACGATCGCTGGTTCCTCGACCGCATCGCCACCCATATCCTCGCCTTCGAGGGCGACTCGCAGGTCGTATGGTTCGAGGGGAACTACCAGGAGTACGTGGCCGACTTCCAGCGCCGCCACGGCACGGACGCCCTGCAGCCCCATCGCATCAAGTACAAGCCGCTGACGCGCTGACGGAACCCAGTGCAGTCGTGAGCGCGCCGAGCGAACAGGAACTCCCGGCGAGCCGCCGCGGCTGGCGCTGGGCGGGCCCGCTCGCGGCCCTGCTGGTGTTCACGGTGGTGGTGCTGCTGCTGCATCACGAGCTGGCGCACCTGCACGTCAAGCGCGTATTCGAGCACCTGCACGCCATCCCGCGCCGTCAGGTGCTGACGGCGCTATGCTTCACCGCCGCGAGCTACTGGCTGCTCTCCAACTACGACGTGCTGGCGCTCGCCTACCTGCGGCGCGTGATTCCCTACCCGCGCATCCTGTTCACCTCTTTCATCGCCTATTCCTTCGGTCACACGCTCGGCTTCTCGGCCTTCACCGGCGCGGCGATCCGTTTCCGCCTGTACGCGACCGCCGGGGTCACCGCGATCGACGTCGCCACCATCACGGCGTTCTGCAGCCTCTCGCTCGGCATCGGGCTCGCGACCATCGCGGGGCTGTCGCTGTTCCTCTCGCCGACGCATTCGGCGCAGATCCTGCACCTGCACCACAACTGGTCGCTGTTCGCCGGCATGGTGCTGCTCGGCGCGGTGGCGCTCTACGCGGTGTGGGCCACGCTGGCGCGCGGCACGCTCGAGCTGCGCGGCTGGGCGCTGCGCGCGCCGGGGCCGGCGATCGGGCTCGCGCAGCTGCTGCTCTCGGTGCTCGATCTGTCGCTCTCCTCGGCCGTGCTCTGGTCGCTGCTGCCCGCGGCAACGCAGGTCGGCTTCGTGCCGTTTCTCGGCACCTACGCACTCGCGGTCATCGCCGGGATCCTGAGCCACGTACCAGGCGGGGTCGGCGTGTTCGAGGCCGTGATGCTGCTGACGCTTCCGGGGGTGCCCGCGGACGCGCTGCTCGGCTCGCTGCTCGCCTACCGCGCGGTGTACTACCTGGTGCCGCTGGTGTTCGGCACGCTGCTGTTCGGCACCCAGGAGCTGGCGGCGCAGCGCAGCCGCATGCTGCGGGCGCAGGAGCTCGCCTCGCTCTATATCGCGCCCGTGGTGCCGCAGGTCGCGGGCGCGCTCACCTTTCTCGCCGGCGCGCTGCTGCTGCTCTCGGGCGCCACCCCCGGGATCGAGGCGCGGCTCGCCTTCCTCGATCGCTTCCTGCCGCTCGCGGTGCTGGAGGTTTCGCATCTCGCGGGCAGCATCATCGGCCTCGGGCTCCTGGTGCTGTCGCGCGCCTTGTTCCGCCGCGTCGAGGCTGCCTATCACATCATCGTGTGGCTGCTGGTCGGCGGCATCTTCGCCTCGCTCCTCAAGGGGCTCGACTTCGAGGAGGCGACGCTGCTCGCCCTGGTGCTCGCGGTGCTGGTGCTCGGCCGGCGCGCCTTCTACCGCCCGACGGCGATTCTCAACGAGCGCTTCACCCCGGTTTGGATCGCCAGCATCGTCGGCGTGGTCGCGCTGGCGATCTGGATCGGCGTACTCTCCTCCCGGCACGTCGCCTACTCGCACGAGCTGTGGTGGACCTTCGCGCTCGACGGCAACGCGCCGCGCATGCTGCGCGCCTCGCTGTCGATCGTGGTGCTGGGCACCGCCTACGTGCTGCTCAACGTGCTGCGGCCGGCGCGGCCGGAGCCGGCAGTCGCCGGCGCCGACGAGCTGGCGCGGGCGCGCGCGCTCATCGAGCGGTGCGACACCACGCTGGCGAACGCGGCGCTCACCGGCGACAAGCGCCTGCTCTTCAGCGACGCCGGCACCGCCTTCGTCATGTACCAGATCGCCGGCCGCAGCTGGATCGCGCTCGGCGACCCGGTCGGCGCGCGCGAGGGCGCCGAGGAGCTGGTGTGGCGCCTGCGCGAGATGTCCGACCACCACGGCTGCGACACCGTCTTCTACCAGGTATGCGGCGAGCGGCTCGGGCTGTACGTCGACCTGGGGCTCGCCGCGCTCAAGATCGGCGAGGAGGCGCGCGTGCCGCTCGCGCAGTTCTCGCTCGAGGGCGCCGCGCGCGCGGATCTGCGCCAGGCGCACCGGCGCGCGCAGCGCGACGGCGCCAGCTTCGAAGTCGTGCCCGCGGAAGGGGTGGGCGCGCTGCTGCCCTCGTTGAAGCGCGTCTCGGATGCCTGGCTCCAGGCCAAGTCGACCGGCGAGAAGCGCTTTTCCGTCGGCGCATTCTCACCGCAGTACCTCGTGCAGTTTCCGCTGGCGGTGGTGCGCGCCGAGGGATCGCCAGTGGCGTTCGCCAACCTCTGGACCACTGCGACCCGGGACGAGCTGTCGGTCGATCTGATGCGCTTCGGCCCGGAAGCGCCGCGCGGCGCGATGGACTATCTTTTCATCGAGCTCATGCTGTGGGGGCAGCGCGCGGGCTTTCGCCACTTCAACCTCGGCATGGCGCCGCTCGCCGGCCTCGAAGCACACCCGCTCGCGCCCGCCTGGCACCGCGTCGGCAACTTCATCTTCCGCCACGGCGAGCATTTCTATAATTTCGAGGGACTGCGCCGCTACAAGGCGAAGTTCGACCCGCTGTGGGAGCCGCGCTACCTGGTGGCGCGCGGCGGCATTGCGCTGCCGCGCGTGCTGATCGACGTATCGACACTCATCGCCGGCGGCGTGAAGGAGCTGTTTGCACGATGATCCCGCTGCGACTCACCCTGGCCGCCATCCTCGTCGCGGCGGCGCTGCCGGCAGGGGCCGGCACCGGTGCCGCGGGCGCGCCAGCGCCCGCGACGGCCCGGCCCGCCGCCGCGAAGAGCGCGCCGTCCGACGGGGCCGATGCGCACGTGCGCGCCGGGCGTTTCGGCGCGGTAAGCGTCTACATCCCGGAAGGCCAGCCTAAGAGCGTCGCCATCTTTCTCTCGGGCGATGGCGGCTGGGAGCTCGGCGTCATCAACATGGCGAAGGCGCTGCGCGATGCGGGCGCGGTAGTGATCGGCGCCGACATCCGCCGCTATCTCGGCAGCCTGGGCGAGGCCGCCGCCAGACCGCACGCGCCCTGTCAGCTGATTGCCGCGGACTTCGAGGCGCTCAGCCACCAGGTGCAGAAGGAGATCGGCATGCGTGAGTACCACGTGCCGGTGCTGGTCGGCTATTCCTCGGGCGCCACGGTCGTGTATGCGACGCTGGTGCAGTCTCCGCCCGGCACGTTTGCCGGCGCACTGAGCCTCGGGTTCTGCCCGGACCAGGATTTCGCCGGCGCGCAGCTCTGCCCGGGGGCGGGGCTGCATTACACGCCCAACAAGCAGCACGAGCTGCTGCTCGCGCCGGCCTCGAGCCTCAGGCAGCCGTGGATCGTCTTCCAGGGACAGCAGGACGAGGTCTGCAGCGCCCGCACCGCGGACGAGTTCGCCGCGCAGGTCGCCAACGGCGAGGTCGTGCGGCTGCCGCTGGTCGGACACGGGTTCTCGGTGGAGCGTAACTGGATGCCGCAGTTTCGCGCCGCCTACGCCAGGCTCACCGCGCCCGCGGCGGCGCCGCCACCGCGTCCGCCGGAGATCGGCGATCTGCCGGTGGAGGAAGTGCCGGCGACCGGCACCGGGCCCGAGCTCGCACTGCTGATGACCGGCGACGGCGGCTGGGCCGGGCTCGATCAGGAGCTCGCGGCACGTCTCGCACAGAGCGGCGTACCCACGGTGGGACTCAACTCACTCAAGTACTTCTGGACGCAGCGCACGCCCGATGAGACCGCGCGCGACGTGGCACGCCTGCTGCGCCACTACCTCGCGGCCTGGAACAAGCAGCGCGTGCTGCTGGTGGGTTACTCCTTCGGGGCCGACGTCCTGCCGTTCGTGGTGAACCGCCTGCCGGCGGACCTGCGCGCGCGCGTGGCGAGCGTGAGTCTCCTCGGCATCGACTCCAACGCCTCCTTCGAGGTGAGCGTCGCCGACTGGGTGGGCACGGGCGACAGCGGTCCGCCCACGCGTCCGGAGCTCGCGGCGCTGTCCGCGCTGCCGGTGCTGTGCATCTACGGCGAGGGTGAGTCGGACTCGATCTGCCCGGGGCTCGCACCGCGCCCGCAGCTCGCCCGCGAGCAGATCGGCAAGGGCCACCATTTCAGCGGCGAATATGTGACGCTCGCCGACCGCATCCTGGCCTACGCGCGCGCCGCCCGGCCTGTGACATAACGCGCGCTGCGCCCGGGGCACGCGCGATCGGTTACCATGGGGTGCGGATCGCGACGGATACCAACACAACACTCCGCGCGCCGCCCGATGAAGGGTATGTCCCTGTATATCGATACGGCGAGTCACCTGCATCACGACCAGGACAAGAACCTGGTCGTGACCTGCCCCAATTGCCAGACGGTGGCGCACATCACGCCGTGCGCGGTGCCGCGCTTCGAGGATCTGCAGCTCTACCGCCCCAAGCAGGTGGGAGTGGTGTACCTGTGCGATGCCTGCCACGCACCGATCTTCCTGCGCTTCACGGTGCGCGTGTACGGCGCGACGCGCATCGAGCTCTCGCCGCAGTTCACCGAGGTCGAGCGGGCGCGGGAGAAGTTCAGCTTCACCTACATCCCCGATGAGGTCGCGGCACTGTTTCGCGAGGCGCTCATCTGTTTCTCGCACGACGCCTTCAACGCCTTCGCCTCCATGTGCCGACGCACCGCGCAGGCGGTGTTCGCGGATCTCGGCGAAGCGGGCAAGCTGCGCCTGTTCGACGAGCTCAACGGCCTGCGCGAGCTCACCGACATCGCTCCCGACCTCTTTACCAGCATGCGCAACGTGCTGTTCGGCGCCGAGCTCGACGCGCGCGCCGCCGTACCGCCGCTCGACGGCTATCAGGCCGGCATCATGCTCGAGGTGATGAAGGACCTGCTGTACGAAGCCTACGTGCGCAAGGGGAGACTGCAGCAGGCGATCAAGGTGCGGCGCTTCCTGCTCGATGAGACCGGCAGCTGGAAGGTGACGCCGCTGCAGTCGGCGAGCTGACCCAGTCAACCGACAAAGCGGCGCGCGTTTCGAAACAGGCGCATCCAGCCGCTGTAACCTTCGGCGCCATGCGGCCGCCAGGAGTTCTGCAGGTAACGGAACGAGCGCTCCGGGTGCGGCATGGTGACGGTCACCCGCCCGTCGGCGTTGCAGAGCGCGGCCATGCCGAACGGGCTGCCGCTCGGGTTGGCCGGGTAGGTGGCGGCGACGCTGCGGTCGTGGCACACGTAGCGGTAGCCGACCAGCCCGCTGGCGGCGCAGGCCGCGGCGGCCTCGGGCGTGGCAAACTCCGCGCGCCCTTCGCCGTGCGACACCGCGATGGGCAGAAATGATCCCGCCATCCCCTGAAGCAGCACCGACGGTGAAGGCAGCACCTCCACCAGCGGGAAGCGTGCCTCGTACTGCTCGCTGCGGTTCTGCACGAAACGCGGCCAGTGCGCCGTGCCCGGGATGAGACTCTTGAGCGCGGCGAACATCTGACAGCCGTTGCAGATGCCGAGCGCAAAGCTGTCGGGGCGCGCGAAGAAGCGCGCGAAGTCATCGCGCACTGCGGTGTGGAACAGGATCGACTTGGCCCAGCCCTCGCCCGCCCCGAGCACGTCGCCGTAGCTGAAGCCGCCGCACGCCACGAGTCCGATGAACTCATCGAGCTTGCGCCGCCCGGCGAGCAGGTCAGTCATGTGCACGTCGTGCGCCTCGAAGCCCGCCTGGTCGAATGCCGCGGCGGTCTCCGTCTGGCTGTTGACCCCCTGCTCGCGCAGGATCGCGATCTTCGGCCGCACGCCGCGCGCCACGTAGGGCGCGGCGACGTCCTCGCCCGCGTCGAAGCTGAGCGCGACCGTGAGGCCCGCGTCCGCCGTGGCGCTCTGCGCCGCGAACTCCTCGTCCGCGCATTGCGGCTCGTCGCGCAGGCGGCGCAGACGCCACGAGGTCTCCGACCAGGCGCGCTTCAGGTCCTCCCATGCCTCATCGATGCGCGCCGCGCCGACGCGCACCCTGAGACGCAGCTCCGCGCTCGGCGCGCCGACCCTGAGCGCCGCGTCCGCGAGTCCGTGCCGTGCCAGGATCTCGCCGAAGCGCGGCTCGTCGCCCGCGAGGATCTGCACCACGACGCCCGGCTCCTCGCTGAACAGCTGCGCCGCCGCCGGCCCGCGCGCCTGCGGCAGCTCGATGTCGAGCCCGCAGTGACCGGCGAAGGCCATCTCGAGCAGCGTCACGATGAGCCCGCCGTCGGAGCGGTCGTGATAGGCGCGCAGCAGCCCGGCGGCGCGCAACTCCCCGAGCGCGGCGGCGAGCGCGCTGAGGCGCCGCGGCTCATCGAGATCCGCAGGCTCCTCGCCCAGCTCGCCGTACACCTGCGCGAGCGCCGAGGCACCGAGGCGATTGCGCCCGGCGGCGAGATCGATGAGCCACAGCGAGCTCGGCCGCTCTCCGGGCTCGAGCGCCGGCGTGAGCGTGCGGCGCACGTCGGCGACCGGCGCGAACGCCGACACGATCAGCGATACCGGCGCCACGACGCTTCTCTCCGTGCCCGCTTCGCTCCAGCGTGTCCTCATGGAGAGCGAGTCCTTGCCGACGGGAATCACGATGCCGAGCGCCGGACACAGCCGCTTCGCCACCGCCTCCACCGTCGCATAGAGCACCGCATCCTCGCCCGGCTCACCGCTCGCGGCCATCCAGTTGGCCGACAGACGGATCCGCGCGAGGGAGTCGATGTCCGCCGCCAGGATGTTGGTGATCGCCTCGGTCACCGCCAGCCTTCCGGAAGCGGGGCCATCGAGCAGGGCGACCGGCGTGCGCTCGCCCATCGCGAGAGCTTCGCCCGCTACGCCCTGGTAGTCGGCGACGGTAACCCCGACGTCGCTCACGGGAACCTGCCAGGGGCCTACCAGCTGATCGCGGCTGACGAGGCCGCCGACGCTGCGGTCGCCTATGGTGATGAGGAAAGTCTTGTCGGCCACCGCCGGCAGGCGCAGCACGCGGTACAGCGCCTCGCTGAGATCGATGCGCGCATCGAAGCGGCGCCGCAGCGGCGCGATGCTCACGACATCACGCTCGAGGCGCGGCGGCT
>JASHVF010000193.1 GCA_030039615.1 Gammaproteobacteria bacterium
TGCCTTGAGGCAGCGGACTCCGACATCGTGGTAGGCGAAGACGACGGCCGTCGGGCCGCTCACTCCTGCGCCTCCCGGGCTGTGCGCCTGCGCTCCGGCAGCTGCACGGGCTCGGCGTCGCCACCGAGCACCGCCGCGACCGTGTAGCGCGGGCGCTGGCGCACCTGCTCGTAGATGCGCCCGACGTACTCGCCCACCACCCCGAGACCGAGCAGCGCCATGCCGATCAGAAAGAAGGCAATGCCGAACAGCGTGAACACGCCCTCGGCCTCCGGTCCCATCACCAGGCGGCGGATCGCGAGGTAGGCGACGAACACCAGCGACAGGAAGGCGATCACGATGCCGCTCATCGAGAAGAACTGCAGCGGCGCCACCGAGAAACCGGTCATGAGGTCGAAATTGAGGCGGATGAGCCGCAGCAGCGAGTACTTCGACTGGCCGACGGTGCGCTCGGCGTGCGCCACCTCGATCTCGACCGGATGGCGTGCGAAGGTATAGGCGAGCGCCGGCACGTAGGTGCTCACCTCGGTGCAGCGGTTCACCGCGTCGATGACGCTGCGGTCATAGCCGCGCAGCATGCAGCCCTGATCGCTGATGCGGATCGAGGTCGTGCCCTCGCGCAGCCGGTTCATGAGCCGCGAGGCGGCCTTGCGCCACAGCACGTCCTGCCGCCGCACGCGGACGGTGCCGACGTAATCGGCGCCGGCGTCCATCGCCGCGACCAGCTTGGCGATCTCCTCGGGCGGGTTCTGCAGATCCGCGTCCAGCGTGATCACGTAGTCGCCGCGCGCGTAGGCGAAGGCCGCGAGAATCGCCCGGTGCTGCCCGGCGTTGCGCGCCAGCACCACGACCCGCGTGACATCGGGGCGCCGCTGGTACTGCTCGCGCAGCAGCGCCACCGAGCCATCCGCGCTGCCGTCGTCGACGAACACGATCTCGTAGCTGCGCCCGAGCGCATCGAGCGCCGGGTAGAGCCGCTCGAACAGCTGCGTCAGGCCCTCCTGCTCGTTGAATACCGGAATGACGACCGAGACGCCTACTCTCATTTGCGCGCTCCGCGCAGGATCTCGTTGGTCGCCCTGACGACACGCTCGACGTCGGCGAGCTCCATGCCCGGAAAGAGCGGCAGCGTGACGGTCTCGCGGCCGATGCGCTCGGCGTTCGGGAACTGGCCCTCGCGGTAACCGAGCGCGCGATAGGCGCTGAAGGTGTGAATCGCCGGGTAGTGCACGCCGACTCCGATGCCACGCTCCTTCATCGCCTCGATGAACGCGTGGCGCGAGATGGAGAGCTGCTCGAGCGGCAGGAGCGGCGTGAACACGTGCCAGCTGTGGCCGACGTCGCCGCGCTCCGGCAGCCGCAGCGGCGCATCCGCGCCCCACAGCTCGAAGTAGCGCGCCACCAGCACCCGGCGCCGGGCGTTGAACTCCTCGAGCCGCTTCAGCTGCCCGAGACCGACCGCGGCGGCGACGTCCGACAGGTTGTACTTACCTCCGGGGAGCAGCGTGTCGAAGGAGTCGGGTCCCGACTTGAGCTGCCCGTGCCAGCGGTTGAGCTCGATGCTGCGCAGCTCCGCCGCCGAGCCGCCCGAGATGGCGCCGCCCTCGATGGTGGTGACGTTCTTGTTGGGGTGGAAGCTGAAGACCACCAGGTCGCCGAAACTGCCGATGCGCCGGCCGCGCCAGGAGGAGCCGATGGCGTGCGCCGCGTCCTCGATGACCCGCAGCCGATGGCGGCCGGCGATCGCGTAGAGCCGCTCGAGGTCGACCGGCAGCCCGGCGAAATGCACCGGCATGATCGCGCGGGTGCGCGGCGTGATCGCCTCCTCCACCTGCGTGAGGTCGAGGTTGCGCGAATCGAGGCCCACGTCGACGAACACCGGGCGCGCGCCCACCCGCAGGATCACGTTGGCGGTGGCGACGAAGCTCAGCGCCGGCGTGATCACCTCGGCCCCCGGGCCGATACCGCAGGCGATCAGCGCCATCTCGAGTCCGGCGGTCGCGGAAGTCTGGCTGCGCACCGGCCGTCCGCCGAGATAATCCGACAGCGCAGTCTCGAAGGCCGCCACCTTGGGTCCGCTCGCGAGCCACCCCGAGCGCAGCACCTCCGCCACCGAGGCGATGGTCTCCTCGTCGATGGTCGGCCGGGTGAAGGGCAGGAACCGTTCCACGGGCTTTGCCGCATCGTTCATGAGCGCGCCACCAATACCACGCCGAGGATGATGATGCCGATGCCGGCCACGCGCTGCACGTTGGGGACCTCCCCGAGCAGCCACCAGGCGAGAAAGATGTTGATGACATAGCCGAGCGACAGCAACGGGTAGGCCTGGCTCACGGGCACGCGCGACAGTCCCACGATCCACACGACGAGGCTCAGCGCGTAGGCGCCCACCGCGTACCAGAGCGGCGGCACCGTGAAGAGCTCCAAGCCGCGGCGCACTACATTGCCGTCGGCGACCAGCAGCGGGCCGCTGACGCGCGTGGCGGCCTTGAGGCCGAGCTGCGCCAGCGCATTCAGCAGCACGCCGCAGAACAGGATCAGGAAATCGGTCGGTTTCACAGACGACTCACTGCGACGGTGTAGTTGTCGGCGGCGATCACCCGCCCGGGAAAGCCCTGCCGTCTCAAGGCGTCCCAGATCTTCGGATCGAAGAATGCCACGGCGTCGCGGCTCGCGCTCCAGTCGCGCTGGAAAGCCGCACTGCCGAGGTCCTGGCGGCCGGGCTCGGCGGCCAGCCCAAAGGCGAGCTCGCCCTGGAAATCGACCAGCGTCAGGGTGCGTCCGAGGTAGGGGGAGACGGTCTCGCGGTATTGCCCGACGCTGTAGAGATGAGTCTCCGGACCGATCGCGGTGCGCGCCGCCGCCACCAGATCGCGCGCCGAGTGCGCCGGCGGTATGACCCCGTAGGCGCACAGCAGGAACTGCCACAGCAGTATCGCCGTAAGCGCCGTGCCCAGCGCCGCGAGCCGCGGCGGCAGCCGCACCCCGCGCAGCGTCGCGACCACGGCCGCCGCGGCCGCAATGAGTGCTGCGCCGCTCCAGACCAGCGCCTCGGAGGGAACGAAGTTGTTGCGCCGCGCGCTGTAGAGAAGACCCGCGCCGACAATGAGGAGCGCGAGTCCCGCCCCGACGCGCGCGGCGATCGCCGCGAGGCGCCCGAGGTCGGCGCTGCGGCTGCCCACCACGGCCGCGAGCGGCGGGAACATCGGCAGGATGTAGGGTGCGAGCTTGGAGCCGGAGGCGGAGAAGAAGCCGAGCGTCAGGCCCGCGAAGATGAGGAGAAACCTGCGCGGCTTGAAGCGCCCAGGCACCGGCGCCGCCGCCGCGGCATCCGCCGGCGGCACCTCGCGCCACGCCGGCCCCAGGGCGCGTGCGAGCGGCACCAGCCAGGGGAGCGTGCCGAGCAGCAGCAGCGGCAGGAAGAACCACCAGGGCTCGACCCGCTGGTGCACGGTGGTGAGGAAGCGCGCGAAGTGCTCGTGCACGAAGAAGAAGCTCGCGAAGCCCGGATTGCGCAGCGACACCACGACGAACCACGGCGCCGCGATCGCGAGGAAGAGCGCGAGGCCCGGCAGCAGGTGCAGCCGCCGCCACGGACGGACGTCGCGCTCGAGCAGGCTGTAGATGAGGAGCGTGCCGCCGGCCAGCACGCCGACCACGATCCCCTTCGAGAGTACGGCGAGCGCCGCGGCCATCCAGGCGGCAAGCATCCAGCGCCGCTCGGACGGTGCGCCCGGCGCCTCGGTCTGTGCGCGCGTGAAGGCGAACAGCGCCGCGGTCAGCCAGAAGGTGAAGCCCGCATCGAGCAGGTTGAGGTGCGCGACGACGAGGAAATAGGGGCTGACGGCGAGCGCCGTGAGCGCCGCGAGCCCGGCGCTGCGCCCGTAGAGGGAGCGCGTCCAGAGAAAGGCGAGCGCCAGGCAGCCGAAGCCGAGGCCGACCGACCAGAGCCGCGCGCTCCACTCGCTGACCCCGGCGATCCGGTACAGCGCCGCGGTCGCCCAGTACTGCAGCGGCGGCTTCTCGAAGTATTTCAGGCCATCGAAGCGCGGCGTCACCCAGTCGCCGCTCGCGAGCATCTCGCGCGGGATCTCCGCGTAGCGGCCCTCGTCGGGATCGAACAGCGGGCGCAGCGGCGCCGTGGCGAGCCACGCCGCCGCCAGCACGATCCACGCGAGCCACCTCGATCCGCGCGCCGGGAGCGCCTGCGCCGCCTCGCTCACCATGCAGTTGGGCGCTGGCGCCTTGAAGCCTTCAGCCGCCCGCGAGCAGCGCCGCCGCGCGCGAACCGAAGCCTTCCTGCCTGACGTAGTAGTCGATGGTGCGGCGCATGGCGGTGTCCATGTCGGTCTTCGGCTGCCAGCCGAGGGTGCGCCGCGCCGCCTCGATGTTCGGCACCCGCACCTGGATGTCCTGGTAGTACTTGCCGTAGTACTCGCCCGCCGACACGTCGAGGATCTGCGTGGCGCGCGCGTTCTCGCGCAGCACCGGAAACTCCTGGGCGATGCGGATGGTGCGCTCGGCGAGGTCGCGGATCGAGATGCAGTTACCGGGGTTGCCGATGTTGAAAATGCCCTGGCTGGCGCGGCGATCCTGATTCTCGAGGATGATCAGCAGGCACTCGATCGCATCGTCGATGTAGGTGAAGGAGCGTTTTTGCCCCCCGCCGTCCACCAGCTTGATCGGCTTCCTGTAGAGCACGTTCGACAGGAACTGGGTGAATACCCGCGAGCTCCCCTCCTTGGGCTCCTCGGGGTTGTCGAGGTTCGGACCGATGAAGTTGAAGGGCCGGAACAGCGTGTAATCGAGGTTGTCGCGCACGCCGTAGGCATAGATGACGCGGTCGAGCATCTGCTTCGAGCAGGCATAGATCCAGCGCTGCTTGTTGATCGGGCCGTATACCAGCGGGCTCGACTGCTCGTCGAGCACCGAATCCGGCGACATGCCGTAGACCTCGGAGGTCGAGGGAAAGATGAGCCGCTTGCCGTACTTGACGCACTGGCGCACCACGGTGAGGTTCGCCTCGAAGTCGAGCTCGAACACCCGCAGCGGATGGGTCACGTACTGCGCGGGATTGGCGATCGCCACCAGCGGCACGATCACGTCGCACTTCTTCACGTGGTACTCGACCCACTCCTTGTTGATCGTGATGTCGCCTTCCACGAAATGGAAGCGCTCGTTCCTCGGCAGATCCCCGAGCTTGTTGTCCGCGAGATCCATGCCATAGACCTCCCAGTCGCGGTTGCGCAGGATGGCCTCGGTGAGGGCGCTGCCGATGAAGCCGTTCACGCCGAGAATCATGATCTTCAGTGCCATAAGCGTCCTCGCACATCGCGCCTGGGCGCGGCCGATAAAGCAAAAAATTTTAGCATTTTCCGGGTCCTGGCGGTGGGCGGCTGCCTTTGGTGCGCCGCGTTAGGCGAGCAGCGCGCGCAGCGCGCTCACGTAACGCGCCGCGAGCAGCTCGCGCGAGCGGTGCCGGCCGTCGCTCACGAGCCTGACGCCGGCGCGCCACACACAATCGATGAGGCCGCGATCGCCGGCGAAGATCCAGCTGTCGAGGAGCTCATCTGCCTCGCGGCCGGCGAGCAGCGGGTGCGCGGCGCGCAGCGTCACTACATCGAGCGCCGCGCCGACGCGCAGCCCCGCAGGTGCCTCCCGCTGCAGCGCCAGCGTGCCCCCCGCGAGCGCCGCATCGAACAGGCTGCGCCCGGTGGAGGCTCCGGCGCCGCCCGCCAGCACGTTGCGCGCGCGCCGCGCGAGGCGCTGCGTGTACTCGAGCGTGCGCAGCTCCTCGGCCGCATCGAGGCGGATGTTGGAATCGCTGCCGATACCGATGCGGCCGCCGGCGGCGAGAAACTCCGCGGCCGGAAAGATGCCGTCGCCGAGGCTCGACTCGGTGACCGGGCACAGTCCGACGAGCGCACCCGCTGCGGCGATGCCCGCGAGCTCGGCCGGCTCGGCGTGGGTCGCGTGCACCAGGCACCAGCGCTCATCGACCGGGTTGTTCTCGAGCAGCCACTCGATCGGCCGCCGCCCGCACCAGGCGCGGCACTCCTCGACCTCGCGCAGCTGCTCGGCGATGTGGATGTGGATGACGCCGTCGCCGGCGAGGCGCACCACGGCGGCGAGCTCCTGCGGCGTCACGGCCCGCAGGCTGTGCGCGGCCACCCCGACGCTGCCGTCGGCGAGCGCGCGCAGCGCCGCGCGGCTGCCTTCCACGATGCGCGCGAAGCGCTCCGGATCGTTGAGGAAGCGCCGCTGCCGCGCACCCGGCGCCGCGCCGCCGAAGCCGCCGTGCGCATAGAGCGTCGGCAGGAGCGTCAGCCCGATGCCGCTCGCCTGCGCCGCCGCGGCCACGCGCACCGCGAGCTCGGCGGGATCGGCATAGGGAGTGCCGCCCGGGTCGTGATGCAGGTAATGGAACTCGCCGACGCGGGTAAAGCCGCCCTCGAGCATCTCGGCGAAGGCGAACGCGCTGAGCGCCTCGAGCTGCCCGGGATCGATGCGCTCGACGAAGCGGTACATAAGCTCGCGCCAGGTCCAGAAGCTGTCGCCCTCGCGGCCGCGACGCTCGGTGAGGCCGGCAAGGCCGCGCTGGAAGGCGTGGCTGTGCACGGTCGCGAGCCCGGGCACGGCGATGCGGTGGCACTCCTCGCCCTCGCGCGGCTCGACCCCGCGCTCGAGCTGCGTTATGCGGCCCGCGCTTGCCGTCAGGCGCACGCCGCCGGCCCAGCCGCCGGGCAACAGCGCCGATTCAAACCACAGGGTCGTCATGGCGTACATTATATGGATGATCGCGACCCAACCCCTGCCGTGGCTCGAGGTAACGCGCGGCGCAGCACCGCTGGTTGTCTCGATGCCGCATACCGGCACCGACATTCCGGCCGATCTGGAGCCGCGCCTGCGCTCCCTGTGGCTGGCGCGCAAGGACACCGACTGGTGGATCGAGCGGCTCTACGACTTCGCGCCGGGAGTCGGCGCGACGGTCATTCGCACGCGCATCTCGCGCACGGTGATCGATCCGAACCGCGACCCGACCGGGGTACCGCTCTACCCCGGGCAGGCAACCACCGAGCTGTGCCCGACGAGCACCTTCGACGGCGAGGCCCTCTACCGCCCGGGCGAGGTGCCCGCGGGCGCGGAAATCGCCGCGCGCCGCACCACCTGGTTCGAGCCCTACCACCGCGCCATCGCGGCCGAGATCGCGCGGCTGCGCCAGCGCCACCCCCGGGTGGTGCTGTACGACTGCCACTCGATCCGCTCGCAGATCCCGCGACTGTTCGCCGGGGTGCTGCCGAATCTCAACCTCGGCACGCACTCGGGGGCGAGCTGCGCGCCCGAGCTCACCGCGCGTCTCGAGGCGCTCACCGAGGGCAGCGGCTTCACGCGCGTCACCAACGGACGCTTCAAGGGCGGCTACACCACGCGCCACTACGGCCGACCGCGCGACGGCGTGCACGCCGTGCAGATGGAGCTCGCCTGCCGCGGCTACCTGCGCGAGCCCGGCGGGAGCGTCCGCGAGGGAGACTGGCCCTGTCCCTACGACGAGACGGTAGCCGCGCCGCTGCGCTCACTGCTGCAGCGGCTGCTCGACGCGTGCGTCGAGTTCGCCGCCGCAGCAGCCTGAGAGCTTCAGAAACGAATGCCGAAGCGGATCGGCAGGAACTCGGTCGGCTGCGCGGTCTCGATGCGCTCGTAGCGCGCCTCGACGAACCACGACTGCGTGGGGCCGAGCGGAAAGTCGATCCCCGCGCCGATGTTCCACGCGAAGCGCGTCGCATCGTAGGCCTGCACGCCGCTGATGGTCGAGCCCGCGAGGCCGGGGCCGCAGGCGCCGAGGAAGCCGTTGCAGATCGTCGGCCCGCTCTGCGTCAGCTCGATGTGCCGGTAGGCGAGCCCGAGGCCGCCCATGAAGTAGAGCCGCGCCGGCAGACCGCTCAGGGGCTGCTCGAATACGCCGTCGACCTGCGCATCGAAGGTCTCGCCGTAGCCGCCGTTGATGTCAGTCGAGGTTGC
The DNA here is from genome assembly GCA_030039615.1 of Gammaproteobacteria bacterium. GTDB lineage: Bacteria > Pseudomonadota > Gammaproteobacteria > Steroidobacterales > Steroidobacteraceae > 13-2-20CM-66-19. The sequence continues at coordinate 8,020 of JASHVF010000193.1, forward strand.
CGCCTGACCGACCGAGATCAGCTCGCTCGAGGCATTGAAGCGGCTGTAGGTAAAGTCGGTGCGCAGGTAGAACGGCACATCCGGGGCCTGACGCACGTTGAAACCGCCGCCCAGCGTCCAGCCGGTGTTGAAGTAGTCGGAGGTGGTGTTGAGCGGAAAGCTCGGGCCGCCTTCGACGAACCACTGCACCGGCAGCGGCGTCACCGCGTAGACCTGGGAAAAAGCCGGCGCGGCGCAGCCGGCCAGCACGATGGGAGCGAGGAGTCGCAAGGAGGTGTTCATGGGTCCGATGATCCTTTCCTACGGCTGAATATGGGCTGAATGCATCCCTCGCGCGCCGCAGCGCGCGCAGTGACAGCTTGGACAGCCGCCGCGCCTAGGGGTTGCGCGAGCGCCGCAGGCGACGCTCGAGGGCGCGCCGGAGCTCCTGCACCTCGCCGATCCCGAGTGCGGCGGCACACACGAAGAACGCGGCAGCCGCACAGGCGATGACAAGAGCGAGGCTCGCGAGCTTGGGCCAGAAGGCCTCTACCGCCCAGTCGCCGAGCAGCAGCTGTCCTCCACCCCACGCGACCGCGAGCAGCACCAGCGAGGCGAGCGCGACGCGCGCGAGCAGTGCCGCCATGGCGCGCGACTCGAGCCTGCCGAGGTGTGAGCGCATGAGAAAATAGAGAATGAGAAAGTTGCTGGTGGCGACGCACGCGGTCGAGAACGCGAGCCCGCGATGGCCCCAGCCGAGGCGCACGGTGAAGATCCAGTTGAGCAGCAGGTTGACGCCGACCGCGATGAAGCTCACCACCATCGGCGTCCGGCGGCGGTCGAGCGCATAGAAGGCGTTCACCAGCACCTTGAGCGCCGCGTAACCGCACAGCCCGAGCGCGTAGTAGCGCAGCGCCCCGGCCGACTCGGCCGTTTCGTGGGCCGTGAAGCGGCCGTGCTGGTAGAGCACCGAGATGATCGGCTCCGCCAGCACGATCAGCCCGACGCTCGCCGGGATCGTCATCAGGAAGGCGATGCGCATGCCGCGCGCCAGCTCGCCGCGAAAGACCGCCTGCTGTCCGGTCGCGGCGAGGCGCGCGAGCAGCGGCAGCGCCACCGTGCCGAGCGCCACGCCGAAGATGCCGAGCGGCAGCTGCATCAGGCGAAACGCCACCGTCAGCCAGAAGGTCGGGCCATCGCCGAGCTGCGAGGCGAACACCGAGTTGATCAGCACGTTCACCTGCGTGGTGCTGGCCGCGATCACCGAGGGCCCCATGAGGCGCAGGATCGAGCGCACGCCCGCATCGCGCCAGTGGAAGTCGGGATGAAAGCGATAGCCGAGCCGGCGCAGCGCCGGCAGCTGCACCCCGAACTGCAGCGCGCCGCCGATCAGCGTGCCGACGGCGAGCCCGAGGATGGCGCGCGCGCCGAAGTGCGGATCGAGCCAGTAGCCGAGTGCCACGCCGGCGACGATCGAGCCGAGGTTGAAGAAGCTCGAGGCCATCGCCGGCACGCCGAACACGTTGCGCGCGTTCAGCATGCCCATCACCAGCGCCGCGAGCGACACCAGCAGGATGAAGGGATACATGACGCGCGTCAGCGTCACGGTGAGCGCGGCCTTCTCGCCCGCGAAGCCCGGCGCCAGCACGCCGACCAGCCACGGGGCGAACAGCACGCCGAGCACGGTGATCGCACTCAGCGTGACCGCGGTGAGCGTCGCCGCCTTGTTGGCGAGCCGCCAGGCCGGCGCCTCACCCTCGGT
>JASHVF010000194.1 GCA_030039615.1 Gammaproteobacteria bacterium
TGAGTCCGTTCCGCGCGAATTTCTCCGGGCAGGCGCTCGACCTCACGCACCGCTGGCACATCGTGGGCGATGCGAACGTCGAGAACTTCGACCTGCGCGCCTGGGGAATCTCGGGACCGCTCGGCGTCATGAAGGCGCGCGTCGCGCTGGCCTGGAACGGCGACGGTTTCATCGGCCGCGGCAAGATCAACCCGACGGGCCTGCATGCCGGAGAATTCGACGCGGAGTTCGACGGCTTTTTCGCCGGTCACGTGCTGACGGCGAAGCACATGGAAGCGCGCCATCCTTCCGGCGCGCACGCGGTCGGCTCGGGCACCTTCGCCATCGTGCCGGACGGTCCGCGCCTCAACCTCGCCGGCAGCTGGGAGGATTTCCGCTGGCCGCTGACGGGCGAGGCCGCGATGAAGAGCGCCGCCGGCAGCTTCACGCTGGAGGGCATCCTCCCCTATCACGTGCACGCGCAGGGTACGGCCACGGCCGCGGGCCTCACCGCCAGCAACGCCGACGTGACCGGCACGCTCGGCAAGGACAGCTTTGCCTTCGAGCGCGCCGAGCTCGACGTGCTCGACGGCCACGCCAGCGTGAGCGGCGCCGTCGCCTGGGCGCCGCGCCCGAGCTGGTCGGTGGCGGGGCAACTGACCGGCATCAACCCCGCGCCGCTGCGGCCCGATCTGCCGGGGAGCGTCAGCGGCGCGTTCTCGGTCTCGGGGCGCAGCTTCGATCCGCGCGGCGACCTGGCGGTGACGGTGGGCAACCTGAGCGGCAAGCTGCGCGCTGCACGCCTCAGCGGCGGCGGCTCGGCGAGCCGCAGCGCCGGCGCCTGGCGCTTCGACCGGGTACGCGTGGCGCTCGGCGGCACCAGCCTCGCGCTCGACGGCAGCATCGCCGCGCAGCTCGACCTGCGCTTCACGCTCGCCAGCTCCGACCTGTCGCTGCTCATGGCCGGCAGCCACGGCGAGCTCGAGAGTTCCGGCACGCTGCGCGGCACCAGCGCGGATCCGGTGGTCGTGGCGAACGCCCACGGCCACTCGCTGAGCTACGCGGGACTCTCGGTCGAGCGTCTCGATGCCGACATCGACTTCAACGCCTCCGATCCGCAGCGGCCCGCGAAGATCGACGCGCACCTGACGAACCTGCGCTTCGCGGGCCAGGCGCTCGATGCTGCGACCTTCACGCTCACGGGGCTGCCGGCCGACTACCACGCGCATCTCGAGGCGCGCATGAGCGGACTCGCGCTGGCCGCGAACGCCGACGGCGCCTACGCGCGCGGACTCTTTCAGGGCGAGTTGCGCGCGCTCTCGCTCAAGGGACGTGACGCCCTCGACCTCTCGCTCGAGCACCCGGTGCAGCTGCTCGCCTCCGCCGAGCACCTGCGCGTCGAGTGGCTGTGCCTCGCAGGAACGCCCGGCAGCGTGTGCGCGGATGCGGACTGGAGCCCGCAGCACTGGTCCGCAACGCTCATGAGCGACAAGCTGCCGCTCGGCGCACTCACCGCCGGCATGACCCCGAGGGTGCAGTACCAGGGTACGGTCGATGTGCTGGTGCGCGCGGCCGGCGGCGCGCAGCTGCCGGTGACCGGCACGCTGCGCGCGCAGCTCACCGACGCGGTGCTGTCCCACCAGCTGGTCAGCAGGAAGATCGAGCACACCCGCATCGGCTCCGGCACCATCACTGCGAGCGTGAACCCCGGCGACCTCACCGTGGCCGCGGTGCTCGAGGACGGCGACGTCGGCACCGTGCGGGCGCGCATCGATGCCCAGCGCGGCAAGGAGCGCTGGCAGGACCTGCCGCTCACCGGCGCGGTGCACGCCGAGACCTCGGACCTGGGTCTGCTGTCGCTCTATTACCCGGACATCGACCGCGCCGCGGGCGAGCTGCACGCCGACGTCAACATCGCGGGTACGCTCGGCGCGCCGCTGCTGAACGGCGTGGTGAAGCTCACCGGCGGCGAGCTTGACTTCTACCAGGTGAACCTCGGGCTGCGCCAGGTGACGCTCGAAGCACACCTGGGCAACGCCGGACTCGATTTCAGCGGCAGCGCCCACGCCGGCACCGGCAGCGCCGCCGCGAACGGCCACCTCGAGTGGCGCGACCTCTTGCCCTACGGCAAGGTGCACATCGAGGGCACCAGCCTGCGCGTGGCGGACACCCCGGAAGCGCAGATCGACGCCTCTCCGGATCTCACCTTCGAGGTCGCCGGCAGGCGCATCGAGGTGACCGGCAAGGTCACCGTGCCCTACGCGAAGATCGCACCCAAGGACATTACCAACGCGGTGCGCGCCTCACCCGACGAGGTGATCGTCGGCAGCGAGCAGACGAATCCCGCCGAGCGTTTCGAGGTGATGAGCACCATCACGCTCACCCTCGGCGACAAGGTCTCGATCGATGCCTCGGGTCTCACCGGCCGCCTCACCGGCAGCGTCACCATCAAGAGCGGCTACGACGCCATCACGCGCGGCACCGGCGAGCTCTCGGTCGCCACCGGCCAGTACCTCGCCTACGCGCGCAAGCTCGACATCGTGCGCGGGCGGCTGATCTTCGGCGGCGGCGCGATCGACGACCCGGGCGTCGATCTGCGCGCGCAGAAGGAGTTCCCGGACGTCACCGCCGGCGTCAACGTACGCGGCACGCTGCAGCAGCCGCGCATGTCGTTCTTCTCCGATCCGCCGCTGCCGCAATCGCAGATCGTCTCGCTGATTCTTGCCGGCGGCTCGGCCCAGGGCACGCAGACCGGCAGCCAGGCAGCCCTCGGGCAGGGCGCGGCGCTGCTCGCCGCGGAGCTCGGCAAGGGCGTCGGGCTCCCGGACGTGAGCCTCGAGACCGATCCGGTGGCGAATGAGACCTCGCTGGTGCTCGGCCGCTATCTCACGCCGCGCCTCTACGTGAGCTACGGCGTGAGCCTCACCGAGACTCTCAACACGCTCAAGCTCCGCTATACGCTCGGCGACCACTGGGTCGTGCGCACCGAGCTCGGCACCGCGCGCGGCGCGGACCTCGTCTACAGCATCACCAAGTAGCCTGGGTGCGGCTACCTGCTGCAGTCGCCGACCCGCCGTGCGCTGATCTTGACGGTGACCGTCCGCCCCTGGTCGCTGGTCGTGACCATGGTCCCCTGGAAGGCATCGGCCGCGAAGCTGCCCTCGAAGTGCGCGCTGTTGTGCTCGCACTGCGTGGTGAACTTCAGCTCGCCCCCCGAGACCGAGTGCTCGGTCACCTTGCAGCTCTGCGGCTGGTTGCTGCGCCCCTGGGAGATCTGCTGGCTGATGTGATCGACGTCATCCTGGCTGATGCACTGCTGCCGGACGTTCGACTTCTGCATCATGGCGAGCGCCTGCGGCGGCATCTTGGCGACCAGCTCCGGGGGTAGCTGCATGTCGGTGGTGAGCTCGTAGAGCCCGGGCTTGAGTCCCACGGCCTGCGCGTACAGGGCGGAGGTCAGGCCGGCCGCAGCCAGGGCCGCGAGCCGGGTGCTGGCGCGCTGCGTGCGTCGTGACTGCATGTTCCCCCCGGTCGATGGCGCCGCCTGGCAGGACCGGCGGCGCGGCATTGTAGCCCAGCGGCCGCGCGCCCTTGACGCCCGCGCATTAATATGCACAAGATGCGCATCTTTATGCACGGATGCGACAGCCGATGCTGAACGATGCCGAACAACTGGAGCGCCGCGGCGCCATCGTGCGCATCCTGCGCGCCGGCCTGGTGCGCAAGCAGCAGGATCTGGTGCGGCTCCTCAAGAAGGAAGGGCACGATGTCACGCAGTCCTCCGTGAGCCGCGACCTGCGCGACCTCGGCGTGCTCAAGGCGAGCGGCCGCTACGTGCTGGCGCCGGATGAGCTGACGCGCGCCAACGGCGATTTCGCCGCCCTCGCCCAGTTCGCCCGCGGGCTGCGCCGCGCCGGGCCCTCGATCACGGTGCTGCGCACCACCATCGGCGCGGCCCAGTCGGTCGCCGTGGCGATCGACAAGGCCGAATGGCCCGAGGTCGCCGGCACCATCTCGGGCGACGACACCATCTTCATTGCCACCGCCAACGTTCGCGCGCAGGATGAGCTGGTCGCCCGCCTGCGCTCACTCTTCAGGATCTAAAGCCATGTCCGCGAGCCCGAGCAGCGCCACCGGCGCGGCCGCCACCCCCATCGTCCTCGCCTATTCCGGCGGCCTCGACACCTCGTTCCTGGTGCCGTGGATCGCCGAGACCACGCGCCGCCCGGTGATCACCGTCACGGTCGACACCGGCGGGATCGATGCCGCCGCGGCGCGCACCCTGGCCGAGCGCGCCCGCGCGCTCGGCGCCGTGGCGCACCACCAGGTGGACGCGCGCGCCGCCTACTTCGAGCAGGTGCTGCGCTTCCTCATCATGGGCAACGTGCGCCGCGGCCAGCTCTACCCGCTGTGCGTCGGCGCCGAGCGCGTCATGCAGGCGCAGACCATCGCCCGCATGGCGCGTGAGCTCAAGTCCGACACCATCGCGCACGGCTGCACCGCCGCCGGCAACGACCAGGTGCGCTTCGAGGTGGCGCTGCGCACGCTCGCTCCCGACTTGAGCGTTCTGGCGCCGGTACGCGACCACGCCTTCAAGCGCGCCGCGGAGCTCGAGTATCTCGAGGCACGCGGCCTGCCGATTCCGCCGACCGGCGCCGCCTACTCGGTGAACCGCGGACTCTGGGGCGTAACGATCGGCGGCAAGGAGACGCTCACCTCCGGCGGCAGCATCCCGGACGATGCCTGGCTGCTGACGCGCGAGGCTTTCAGCCGGCCGCGCGCTCCGTCGCGTCACCTCATCCGCTTCGAGAAGGGGCGTCCGGCCGCGCTCGACGGGCGCGCCGGCGCGCCGGTCGAGATCATCGAAAAGCTCGAGGCACTGGCCGCGCCCTACGGCATCGGCCGCGGCATCCACCTCGGCGACACCATCATCGGTACCAAGGGGCGGGTGGCGTTCGAGGCGCCGGCGGCCGAGGTGCTGCTGACCGCGCATCGCGAGCTCGAGAAGCTCACTCTCACCGGGCGGCAGCAGCGCATCAAGGAGCTCGTGGCCTCGCCCTACGGCGACCTGGTGCACGAGGGCCAGCTGCTCGACCCGGTCTGCCGCGACATCGAGGCGCTGCTCATCTCCTCGCAGGAGCGCGTGACCGGCGAGGTACATTGCAGGCTGCAGACCGGGAGCCTGTTCATCGAGGGAGTGGAGTCGCCCTACTCGCTCATGGCCGCCTCGCGCGGCGTGTACGGGGAGGCTGCCGGCGAATGGTCGGCGGCCGATGCCCTCGGCTTCTCGCGCATCGTCTCCCTGCCGGGAGTCTTCTATACGCGTGCCGGCCACAAGGCCGCGCCGGAGGCGTGACGTGGTGAGCATGCGTTCCGTCATCGTCGACAAGCTCGCCTCGGTCACCCAGGCCTGCGGCCTCGCGCACGAGGTGCGCATCTCCGCGGACATCCCCGCCGAGGAGGGCGTGGTGGTGGTGGTCGAGGTGCTCAACAACAAGTCGACCTACAACACGCTCGAGCTGGTGAGCGGCCGCATGGCCAAGGTCGGCAAGGGCGACGTCGTCGCCGGCGCCCTCGGTCACCGCCAGGCGCTGTTCGGCTACTCCGGCCACGTACCCGAGTCCGTCAAGCCCGGCGACATCATCCAGATGCTCAACATCGGCGGCGTGCTCGGGGTGTGCGACTCGATCAACCCGGAGAAGGGCAAGCCGTTCGACTGCCGCGTGCTGGGCGTCGCTCTCAACTTCCCCTACCTCGGCGAGCGCATCGGCGTGCCGGCGCGCGCCGGCTACAAGCGGCTCGACGCTGCCGCCCCGCTCGATTCCAGGGGTATTCCGGTAGTGGCCCTGGCCGGCAGCTGCATGGAAGCCGGCAAGACCGCCGCCGCCTGCGCCATCATCGCGCGCATGCGCCACCGCGGGCTCACCGTCGACGCCTTCAAGGCGACCGGCGTATCGCTGCGCCGTGACATCCTCGCGATGGAGGACGCCGGCGCGCGGCGCTGCGCGATCTTCACCGACCTGGGTGTCGTCACCACGACGCGCGCCAACGGCCCGGCGCTGACCCGCACCATGGTGACCGAGCTCGCCGCCGGCAAGCCCGACGTGCTGGTGTTCGAGCTCGGCGACGGGATCCTCGGCACCTACGGTGTCGATGCCATCCTCGAATGCCCGGATATCCGCGCCGCGCTCACCGGAGTGGTGCTCTCGGCCAACGACCCGGTGGCGGCCTGGGGCGGGGTGAAGCTGCTGCGCGAGCGCTTCGCCATCGAGCCCTGCGTCGTGACCGGGCCGTGCACCGACAACCAGGTGGGCGTCGAGATCATCACCCGGCAGATGGGCGTGCCGGCCTGCAACGCGATCGGCAACGCGGCGGCGCTCGGCGATCGCGTCATCGAGGCGCTCGGCCTCGCGGCGGCGGCGGCGGCATGAGCAGCACGCCGGCCGGCGCGGCGCGCACGCCCACCGTCGTCCTCGGCGGTACCGGCTACGTGGCGGGGGAGCTGCTGCGCCTGATCGCCGGCCATCCGCATCTCGAGCTGCGCGCCGTGATGTCGGAGGGCTCGTCCGGTGAGCCGCTGGCAGTCGCGTTCCCGCACCTGGTGTCGGCCTATCCGCAGACGTGCTTCAGTGCCCTGACCGAAGTGGCGCGGCTGCTCGCCGAGACGCCGGGCGCGGCGCTGTTCTCGGCCGCGCCCCATGGTGTCTCTGCGGGTCTCATCGAGTCGCTGCTCGCCGCCAGCGCGCGCAGCGGCAGCCGCGCGCGCGTGGTCGACATTTCCGCCGACTTCCGCTACCCGACTTCGGAAGCCTACGCCGCGGTCTACGGTCACGCGCACGGCGCCCCCGCTCTGCTCAAGGACTTCAGCTGCGCGCTGCCCGAGCACCTCGCAGAGCTCAGGACCGCGCACGTCGGCCATCCCGGCTGCTTCGCCACCGCGGTGCTGCTCGCCGCGGTGCCGCTGCTCGCGCTCGGGCTCGTCGAGCCGGCGCTGTACGTGAGCGGCGTCACCGGCAGCACCGGCTCGGGCCGCAAGCCGGTCGAGGGCACGCATCATCCGCTGCGCCACGGCGATCTCTACGGCTACAACATCCTCGCCCACCGCCACGCGCCCGAGATCGTCGCCTGCGCGCGCGCCGCCAGCGGCGTCGAGGCCGAACTCGCCTTCGTGCCGCATTCGGGGCCGTTCGCGCGCGGCATTCACGTCACGGTACAGGCACGCCTGACGCGCACGCTGGACGGCGCGCAGGCGCGCGGCGCGCTCCAGGAGTACTACGCGCGCGCGCCGTTCGTGCGGGTGAGCGAACGCGCCCCGCATATCAAGGAGGTCGCCGCCAGCAACTACGCGCATCTCTCGGCGGCCGCCAACGGCCGCACCATCGCGGTGATGTGCGCGATCGACAACCTCGTCAAGGGCGCCGCGGGCGGTGCCGTGCAGTGGATGAACCGCATGTTGAGCCTCCCGGAGACCGCCGGGCTCACACAACCGGCCCCGGGCTGGACCTGAAAGAACAAGAGCCATGCCGAAGAAAAGCCAGACGGCATCCGCGAGCGGCACGCGCGCGGCCCTCAAGAGTCCGGGGAAGACCGAGCTCAGGCCCCCGGCGCGCGATTTCCAGGCGCAGGTGTTCGCGCAGTACCCGCTCGAGGTCGCGAGCGCCTCGGGAGTGTGGCTCATGAACACCCGCGGCGAGCGGGTGCTCGACCTCTATGGCGGGCACGCAGTCGCGGGCCTCGGCTACGCGCACCCGGCGTGGAGCGCGGCGCTCGCGGAGCAGGCGCAGACCTGCCAGTTCCAGAGCAACGCCGTGGCGATGCAGGTGCGTGCCAAGGCGGCGCGCCGCCTGGTGCGCTTCTCCAAGCTGCCCTTCGGCAGCGTGTTCTTCGTCAACAGCGGCGCCGAGGCGAACGAGAACGCGCTCAAGGTGGCGCTGCGCATGACCGGCCGCGCGCACGTCGCGGCGGTCGAAGGCGGCTTTCACGGGCGTACCGCGGCCGCCGGTGCCGTGACCTGGGGCGCGCAGGCGAAGTGGTACGGCTTCCCACGCACGCCCTTCGACGTGAGCTTCATCCCGCGCGGCGCGAGCGGCGCCATCGCCGAGCACGTCACGACCGACACCGCCGCGGTGATCGTCGAGCCGGTGCAGGGACTCGCCGGCGCGGTGCCGCTGGGATCCGCGTTCCTGGCGACGTTGCGCGCGCGCTGCGACGAGGTCGGCGCGCTGCTCATCTTCGACGAGGTGCAGTGCGGCATGGGTCGCACCGGCGAGCCGTTCGCGGCCAACCTCTACAGTGTGCGGCCCGACATGCTCACCGCCGCCAAGGCACTCGGCAACGGCTTCCCGGTGGCGGCGCTGCTGATGTCACCGATGGTGTCGGCGTCGCTCAGGACCGAATCCCTCGGCACCACCTTCGGCGGCGGGCCGATGGCGTGCGCGGCGGTGAATGCGGTGCTGGCGGCGATCCGCGAGCAGCGCCTGCTCGAGCGGGTGCGGCGCCTGAGCGCCTACATCCGCCGCAGCTGCCTTGTCGGCCCCGTGAGCGCCGTACAGGGCGAGGGACTGCTGCTCGGCCTGCGCACCACGCGTGCGGCGAAGGAGATCCAGGCGGAGCTGCTCGAGTGCGGCATCCTCACCGGCACCTCGAGCGACGCCCACGTGGTGCGCCTGCTGCCGCCCTACATCCTCGAGGAGCAGCACGTCGACCTGCTGCGCGATGCCCTCAAGGATCTCGACCCATGAAGCGCTTCCTCGATCTCGCCGACTTCAGCCGCGACGAGGTCCTCGCGCTGCTCGAGCTCGCGCGGCGCCTCGAGACACGGCCCGAGCCGCGGGCGCTTGCCGGCAGGATCCTGGGACTGCTGTTCTTCAACCCCTCGCTGCGCACGCTCGCCTCCTTCCAGGCGGCGATGGCGCGCCTCGGCGGCAGCTGCTTCGTCATCAACCCGGGACACGGCAGCTGGGTGCTCGAGACGCGGCGCGGCGCGGTGATGGACGGCGCCGCCGCCGAGCATGTGCGCGAGGCGATTCCGGCGCTCGCCTCCTACTGCGACGCGCTCGGCATCCGTGTGTTCGCCGAGGGGCGCGATCTCGCCAGCGATCTCGCCGAGATCACCTTCAACAGCATGGCCGAGCTCACCGAAAAGCCGCTCATCAACCTCGAGTCGGCGCTCAACCATCCCTGCCAGGCGCTCGCCGACTGGAAGACCATGGACGATCTCGGCGTGGCGCGCGGCGGGCGCTTCGTGCTCTCCTGGGCCTGGCATCCGCGCGCGCTGCCGCTGGCCGTGCCGGCCGCGGCGCTGCACATGGCGTGCCTGCGCGGCATGCAGGTGACCGTGCTGCGCCCGGAAGGCTTCGCGCTCCCCGACCCGGTGATGGAGCGCGCGCGACGCGCGGCGGTGCATTCGGGCGGCACGCTGCGCGAGACCAGCGACCGCGCCGAGGCGCTCGCCGGCGCCGACATCCTCTACGTCAAGGAGTGGGGCGCGACCGCCTGCTACGG
>JASHVF010000195.1 GCA_030039615.1 Gammaproteobacteria bacterium
GCTGACCAAAAATCCGAGGCAAACCAACCCCGAACCGCACAGCCAGATGGTCGCCGGCAGCGGGACCGTAGCGCCGTTGAATTCGACGTCCGCCGCAAGATTCACACTGGTGCCCTCGATTGTCACGGTGCCAAGAGAAATGCCGGTGAGGGTCAGGTTCTCCATATCGGTGCCGCTCATTGCGAACTGACCATTGAACGTCGAAATGGTATTCGAGAACGAACCTGACTGGCCCGAGACATCCTTGCCGCTCGGATTGATCAGCTGCCAGTCTCCGGAGGCCTGCAGATCCCCGAGCGTAAAGTTATAGGCGTTTGGCCCAGTGCTTGTTATGGTGGATGAATAAGGCGTTACCGGCATCACCGACAGATCGCTGACCTCCAACGAGTAGCCTGCGAGAGAGCTGGAGCTCGAGAACGCCAGTGTCGTCGACCCTGTGTTGCTGAAATTGAAACCGGGAATGGTCATCGCGGTCGCGTCGAACTCGACGAGCGAACCGCTGGTCATCAAAACAGTGCCGTCTGAAATGATGGCCGTGCCAGTGCTTGCGTTGGTCACGAACAAGGCGACGCTGCTGCTGGGCCCGGTAACGACGTCGTAGGTGAGCGGCGAGGCCGAGGCGACCGTCCCGACTACGAGCAGACCGAGTCCCGCGCCGGCGACGCGCCCTCGGCTACGGTTTCGGTTCACGTACGCATCTCCCTGTCTGCGGTTGATGCACTGATTAAGGGACTCAAATCGTACGGCAGAGGTCGGCCCTGTTTGTTAATGCGCCGTGAAGGTTTTGTAAAATCCGATTCGAGTGCACGGCAGCAAATCGCACTAGGAAGTCCCTGCCGGGTCGTGCGTGCACCGCATCACCTGTCGCTATCTACACCATCAGGCAGGATCCGCGAGCAGATCCGCAATTGACTGCATACGGTGCCAGCCCGGGTCGAGTCATCTGATCAATAAAAACATACTGTATTGTCAATGAGTTACAAGCCTGATCGGCTCCACGTTCTTTTAACACTGAGCCGCTAGACTCTAAAAAAACACACCTTGGTTCAGCCGAGTAATGCAGCCCAGGAACGATGCCAACGAGCCGGGAGCGCGGGCCCAAGCGTTGTTCGAGAGCGCTCTGGATTCGCAGCAACGCGGCCGGAGTCTCGAGGCGCTGCGCCTCTGCGAGCGGGCGCTGGAGCTTCAACCGGAGCACTTTGACGCGCTGCAGCTTTCCGGGGTGATCGCCGGCCGTTTAGATCAACCACGACGCGCGGCGCAACTGCTGGCTCGAGCGACCCTTGCCAACCCGCGCAGCCCCCAAGCGCTCATAAATCATGGCACGGCGCTGTGTCTGCTCAAGGAACACGCGGCAGCGATTGCGAGCTTCGATCGCGCGATCGGCCTGGAGTCCGGCAATGCTGACGCGCATTACAATCGCGGCATTGCGCTCGCCGCGCTGGGACGAAGGCAGGAGGCCGTCGGCAGTTTCGAGGCCGCGATCGCCCACAACCCTCTTCACTCAGCTGCACATTTCAACCATGGCGTCGCCCTCATCCGGCTGGCTCGCTACGAGAGCGCCATTGGCAGTTTCGAGCGCGCGCTCGCACTAAAGCCAGACTACCCGCAGGCGCACTACAACCGGGGTGTCGCGCTCGCAAGTCTCGGACGGCACGCCGGCGCTGAGGCGAGCTATGGGGCGGCGATCACGCTCTGGCCGGACTACGCCGAGGCGTACAGCAATCGCGGTGTCGAGCTCAGTGCCCTCGGCCGACACGAGGAGGCGGTTGCAAGCCTCAACGCGGCCGTCGCCCGCTGCCCACGGCGGGCGGAGTTCCTCAACAACCGCGCCCATGCCCTTCTGGCTCTGCGCAAACACGCCGCGGCGCGCGCCGACCTCGAGCGCGCCATCGCACTGCGCCCGGAATTCGCCGAGGCTCACGGCAACCTCGGCATCGTGCTCAGTGCGCTGCATCGGCCGGAAGAGGCTCTCGCGAGCCTCGATACGGCCATCCGCCTTGATCCGCTCCGTGCCGAAAACCATCTCAACCGAGCGCAGCAGCTGCGCGAGTTGCGTCGGTTCGAAGCGGCGCTCGAAAGCTACGATCGGGCGCTCGCACTAAGACCGGACCTGCCGTTCGTACCGGGCCTGCGGCTGCATACACGGATGCAGCTATGCAGCTGGGAAGGCCTTGAGGCGGAGCTCGAAACATTGGGCCGCGCCATCGAGTGCGGGAGGTCGGTTACTCCACCGTTTCCGGTGCTGGCGCTGTCGGGCTCAGCAGCGTTGCAGCGACAGGCCGCGGAAATCTGGGTCCAGGAAAGGCATCCACCGCGGACAACTCTACCTCCCATCCCGCGACGAACTCGTAGCGGCAGGATCAGACTGGGGTATTTTTCCGCCGATTTCCGCGACCACGCGGTTTCGATCCTGACTGCCGGCGTATTCGAAGCTCATGATCGCAGCCGCTTCGAGCTCTCGGGCTTCTCGCTCGGTCCCCCTACGGACGACCCGATGAGAGAGCGTCTGACGCGCGCCTTTGACCGTCTCCTCGACGTCCAGGAGCTCTCCGACAACGACATTGCGCGCGTCGCGCGTAGTCTCGAACTCGACATCGCCGTTGACCTCACCGGCTACACCGACGGAGGCAGGCCTAACATCTTCGCGCTGCGCGCGGCTCCGGTGCAGGTGGCTTACCTGGGCTACCCCGGCACGACGGCGGCCTCCTACATCGATTATCTGATCGCGGATCCAGCGATCGTGCCCGAGGCCTACAGGCGGCATTATGCCGAGCGCCTGCTTTACCTCCCCACCTATCAGGCCAACGATCGCAGCCGTCGCATCTCCAGCCGTTCGTTCCAGCGCGCTGAGCTCGGGCTGCCGGCGACGGGTTTCGTCTTCTGCTGCTTCAACGCGAGCTATAAGATCACGCCCGTCGTGTTCGACCGCTGGATGCGCATCCTGCGCCGCGTGCCAGGAAGCGTCCTCTTCCTGTACGCGGCCAGCCAGACGATCCAGCGCAATCTGCTCCGCGAGGCGCAGCGACGCGGGTTAGAGCCGGAACGGCTCGTTTTCGGCGGTAAGCTTTCTCCTCCGGAGTATCTCGCCAGATACCGGGCCGCAGATCTCTTCCTCGATACTGAGCCCTATAACGCCGGCACGACAGCAAGCGACGCGCTCTGGACCGGATTGCCAGTCCTGACGCGTGCGGGCGAGAGCTTCGCCTCGCGGATGGCCGCCAGCCTGCTGCGTGCAATCGACGCAGCGGAGCTCATCACCGGTACGGCAGAAGAGTACGAGGACCGCGCCGTTGAGCTCGCCGGCGACGCGCCGCGGCTGGTCGCGATCCGTCAGAAGCTCGCCGACAATCGGCTGACGACGGCTCTCTTCGACGTGCGGCAGTTCACGCGGCATCTAGAAGCTGCCTACTGCACCGTGTTCGAGCGCCATCTGGCGGGTCTGGCGCCGGAGCAAACCGGCCCCGAGCAGCCGGCCGAATTTCCCTCGCGCAACGGCGGACAGGTGCAGTGACCGCCCAGTCATATGCGGCCGACCTGATGCGGCAGGCGCACGGTCTGCTGCGTCGCCATCGCCATGCCGATGCTGGACGCATCGTCGAACTGCTGCTCGAGGTCGCGCCGGAGAACGTCGCGGCGATCACGTTGCGCGCGCAACTGGCACTGCACGCCGGTAACCTCCCCGCTGCAATGCAGGCCATTGAGTCTGCCGAGCGGCTGGCACCCGACTCGCCGGCGATCCGCTACACGCGCGGCCGTCTTCACAAAATGCGCGGCGAGTTGCCGCTTGCGGTCGCTTGTTACGAGCAGGCCGAGCGACTCGATCCCAGCAATCCGGACATTCCGACCAGCAGGGGCATTGCGCTGCGCGCACTCGGCAGATCACAAGAAGCCATCGCAGCCTACCGCCGGGCGCTGCAGCTGCGCCCGGACCACGTGCTCGCCAGCACCAACCTTGCCAATCTGTTGGAAACGCTGGGCGAAGGCACCCCGGCTGCAGCACTGCGCGAGAACGCACGCCGGAGCGAGGCCGCGAGAGTCGGCGGCCTGCACCGCAGGGCGCTCGAACTTGTTGAGCAGGGCAAACGCCGCCCGGCACTCGCGGTACTGCAGGAAATCCTCGCGACGGCACCTAATCCTGTGACGCTGCTCTGGGCCGCCGGGCTCGCCAGCGACAGCGGTGACATACCGCTCGCGCTCGAGATCGTCGAGCGACTGCTGGGCGTCGAGCCGGAAAACACCGCAGCGTTGCGGCTCGCCTGTCTGCTCGCGGTGGAAGCCGGGCTCACCGAGCGGCTGGCGCGCTACGCGCAGCGGCTCATGCGG
>JASHVF010000196.1 GCA_030039615.1 Gammaproteobacteria bacterium
GCGCTCGCGCTGCTGAAGCCGATCGCAGGTGGCACGGCCGGCGGTATCTTCGTCACCGAGAGCGCCAGGCACCTGCCGAAACGCCCGCCGGTCACGCTGCGCGCGCGGCAGCTGAAGCGCCTCCTCGGACTCGAAGTGCCCGCGGCCCGCGTGAGGAGAGCGCTTACGGGGCTCGGGATGAAGGTGTCTGCGAACCCGTTGGGCTGGAAGGCCACGCCGCCGGCGCACCGCTTCGACATCACGATCGAGGCGGACCTCATCGAGGAAGTGGCGCGTCTTTGGGCCTGGGAAAAAATCCCGGAGACGGATGCGCTCACTTCACAGGCGTTTCGCAGGCTCCCCGAGGAGCAGCCGGCGGAGCGCGCGATACTCGAAGCCCTCGCCGCGCGCGGCTACGAGGAAGCGATCACCTACGCCTTCGTGGACCCGGCGCTGCAGCAAAAGCTTTTTCCGGGAACTCCGGCGCTCGCGCTTTCCAACCCCATCGCGAGCGATATGTCGGTCATGCGCGTTTCGCTCTGGTCGGGCCTGATCCGCGCGGCGCTCGAGAACCAGCGTCGCCAGCAGGACCGCATTCGTCTCTTTGAGCATGGCACACGCTTCGAGGTGCGCGGAGCTGCGACGCACGAGATCGACACGCTCGCGGGGCTCGCGCTCGGTGCGCGGCTGCCGGAGCAGTGGGGCATCAGCAAAGAGGGGCAGGGGGCCGCGGACTTCTACGACGTCAAGGCCGACCTCGCGGCGCTACTTGCGCAGACCGGGGCGGGCGAGACCTTCGCCTTCGAGGCGGGCGAGCTCGCCGCGCTTCATCCCGGACGCAGCGCGCGCGTGCTGCGCCGCGCAAGTCACGTCGGCTGGATCGGCGAGCTGCACCCGGCGCTCGTCAAGGCGCTCGACTTTACATATGCGCCGGTGCTGTTCGAGCTCGACATGGGCGCGCTCGCTGTCAAGAGGGCAGCCTTCGAGGACATCTCGCGCTTCCCACAGGTGCGTCGCGACCTCGCAATAGTCGTCGACGAATCAGTGACTTTAAGTACCTTGGCCGAGCGTGTAACCTTGGCTTCATCAAGCTTGCTGCGTGGTCTCCGCGTTTTCGACGTCTATCGAGGTCCCGGCCTCGAACCCGGTCGAAAAAGCATCGCTTTAGGCTTGATTTTTCAAGATATTTCTCGCACTCTTACGGACGAGGACGTGGACCGCCTCATGGCCTCCGTCGTGACGGCTTTGCGCGAGAGCTTGAACGCAAGAATCAGAGAATAAAAGAAATGGCCCTGACCAAAGCGGAGATGGCGGAAGCGTTGTTCAATCAGCTCGGGCTCAACAAGCGCGAAGCGCGCGAGCTCGTGGATCTCTTCTTCGAGGAGGTTCGTGCTGCGCTGTCGGGCGGAGAGCAGGTGAAGCTCTCCGGCTTCGGGAACTTCGACCTGCGCGACAAGAACCAGCGCCCCGGGCGCAATCCCAAGACTGGAGAGGAGATTCCGATCAGCGCGCGCCGCGTCGTTACGTTCCGTCCGGGGCAGAAACTCAAGGCACGGGTCGAGGCCTATGTTGGAGCCAAAGAATAACGCGCAGCTGCCCGTCATTCCGGGCAAGCGCTACTTCACCATCGGAGAGGTGAGCGAGCTGTGTGGCGTGAAGCCGCACGTGCTGCGCTATTGGGAGCAGGAATTCCCGCAGCTGAAGCCGGTGAAGCGCCGCGGCAACCGGCGCTATTACCAGCGGCAGGACGTGATCGTCATCCGCCAGATCCGCAGCCTCCTCTACGATCAGGGGTTCACCATCGGCGGAGCGCGCAACAAGCTCACGGGAGAGGAAGCCCGCAGTGATCTCAGCCAGAGTCAGCAGATCGTCAAGCAGGTGCGGGTCGAGCTCGAGGAGCTCATGAGGATCCTCAGGCGTTGAGTGGCGGTTTGCGCGCCCGCCTCACTGATGTTTTCTCCGTGCTCCGGGCACTGGCGCTCATCGCCTGCGTCGGCTCGCTGCCGGCGCGCGCGACCGACTTAAGCAGCGGCATCCAGCAGCAGATCCGGGCTGCAACCTTCGAGGTGGTGCAGCTCAAGCCCGACGACGGCCAGGTGACCTACGAGCGTCCGCTGCCGCTCGATCTCATCCCGTACCAGGAGCGCATCGACAAGTACCGCTCGATCGGCACCGCCTTCGCGATCGCTGCGAACCGCTACGTCACCGCGGCGCACGTCATCAATCTCGGCATCGGCAGCCAGTACGGGCCGCCGGCGCTGCGCGATGCGGCCGGCAAGGTGTACGACATCGACCAGGTCTTCAAATTCTCCGACCGCCGCGACTTCGTGGTGTTCTCGCTGCGCGAGCCGCCCAAAGGGGCGAAGGCGCTCACACCGGGCGGCAAGCCTCCTCTCAATGCCGCCGTCTATGCGGCGGGCAACGCGCTCGGCGAGGGTGTCATCATCCGCGACGGTGTATACACCTCGGATACGCCCGAAGAGGTCGACGGGCAGTGGAAGTGGTTGCGCTTCTCGGCCGCCGCCTCGCCGGGCAACAGCGGCGGGCCGCTGGTCGATGAGCACGGCAAGGTGATCGGCGTGGTGCTGCGCAAGTCACCGTCGGAAAATCTCAACGTGGCTCTGCCGATCGCCGAGCTCATGAACGCCAAGGACGACGAGGGCAGGGTTGCGGGCCGCTTTCCGGTGCGCGTGCCGGTCATCGACGTCAGTGAGACGGCGAGTTTCGAGGAGCGCTTTGATCTGCCGAAGCCGCTGGCGCAGGTTTATGCGACCGTGTGGCAGCTGTCGCTGCAGGGAACCTGGAATGCGAGCGAGAAGCTCCTCGAGCACAATGCGCAGCGGCTGTTTCCCAACGGGGCCGGTTCCGAGCGGCTGCTGCACACGGTCGAACGTGCGCCGTTTCTCGAGTTGATGCACGAGGACGCCAACAAGGTCTGGACCATCGCGGCGCCGCCCAAGGTCGACACCGTGCAGCTCGACAACAACGGCTTCGTGGAGCAGACCCCCGGGGTGGTGCGGCTGCGGGTGCCCGACGGCGTGGGACTCGGCAAGCTCTACGCCGACGACAAGCTCTACATGGATCTGTTGCTCAAGGCCTACCCGTTGCGGCGCGCCGTGGGGAGCGACTCCGTGCGCGTCACCTCACTCGGCGCGCCGAAGAGCGCGAGCCACTTCACCGATCGGTGGGGACGTACCTGGCAGGTGCGGGACTGGGCCATCCCGTTCGACGATCAGATACTGACCGTCGCGAGCCTGCCGACGCCTGAGGGCTACGTGGCTGCGTACGGCAGGATCGGCAGCGGCTTTGTCGAGATGGTTCACA
>JASHVF010000197.1 GCA_030039615.1 Gammaproteobacteria bacterium
CAAGCCGGCGCGCAAAAAGGCGGCGGCGCGCAGCGCACGCACCAGCGTGCGGCGCGGCGCAGCTCCGAAGCCGCGCACTGCACGGCGCAGTACGCGTCGGCGCGGCCGGCGTTAGCGTTCTTTGATTGGCTGACACGGCCTGCGGCCGCGTCAGCAGGCCGGTTTCCGCCTGGAGGCTACAGTGCCGCCAGCAGCCGCTCGCCGAGCACGGCGCGGCGCCAGCCGCGCAGCAGCGCGCCGTCGCGCCGTCCGTCGGCGAGCAGCTCCAGCTCGCGACGCGTCGCCAGTACCTCGGGTGCGAGGCCGAGGTCCGCGGCCGCCGCCTGGCTCAGGGTTCCAAGCTTGCGCACCAGCGCCTGGCGCTGCGGGTCGGCCGGCGGCCGCGCCGGAGCCGGCGGCGGCGGATCGGGGATGTCGGCCGCGACCACGCAGGCGAGCAGCTCCGCGCCGCGATGCTTGACGACTCCCGCGGGCAGATCCGGGATCGCGGCGAGTTGCGCCACGGTGCGCGGCACGCGCAGCACGATCTCGCGCAGCGCGCCGTCCTCGAGGATCCAGCCGCGCGGACGGTCGTGCGCGAGCGCGCAGCGCTCACGCCATGCGGCCAGGCCGCGTGTCAGCCGCTCGCGGCCGGGGTCGAGTCCGCGCAGGCCCCGCAGCCGCTGCCAGGCGTCGTCGGGGTCGACGCCGAAGCTGCGCGTATCCTCGAGTTCCGCGAGCTCCTCGGCGAGCCACTCGCGGCGGCCGAGCCGCGTCAGCTGCCGCTCCAGCTCATCGGCGATCGGCAGCAGGTAGCGTACGTCGTCGAGCGCGTACTCGATCTGCTCGGGCGACAACGGCCGTCGCGACCAGTCGGTGCGCGTGTGGGACTTGGGCAGCTCACGCTGCAGCAGGCGGCGCACCAGCTCGGCGTAGCCGACCTGGGCGGGAAAGCCGGCGAGCGCGGCCGCGATCTGCGTATCGAACACCGGGCGCGTGAGGCCGGCGACCGGGAACAGCACTTCCAGATCCTGACGCGAGGCGTGCATGACCTTGAGCGTGCCCGCGTCCGACAGCAGCGCCGCGAGCGGCGCCAGCTCCGCGAGCGCGAGCGGATCCACGCACACCGCCTGCTCGGCGCCCGACAACTGCACCAGGCACAGCCGCGCGTGATAGGTGCGCTCGCGCAGGAACTCGGTGTCGAGGCCCACGCGCGCCTGGCCGGCGAGGCGTGCACAAACCTCGGCCAGAGCGGGCGCTGTCGTGACGGTAGTCTGCAAACGCGGCGGTGATGATCTGTACAATCGGCTGGACTCATTATGCGCAGGCGGCCGCGGTACCGGAAGTCATGAAGGAGGTTATCGGTCTTTACGTGCAGATCGCGCTGCTGCGTCGTGGGCCGCAGGACCTGCCGGCGTCGCGGTTGTTGCTGATACTCACCGTGTGCGGCTACGCCGCGGTCAACGCCCTGGTGAGCGCGCTGCTGCCGCCCGCGCAGGACTGGCAGCTGCAGCTCGCCGTCGACGTGCTGTTCACGCTCGCCTGGTACGCGGCGCTGCTGGGGCTCGCCGGACGCCGCGAGCGCTTCCTGCAGACCGCCACCGGCGTATTCGGCCTGCAGTCGGTGGTGGCGCCGCTGCTGATCGCCTCCGAGTGGCTGATGCGCCGCTACGGTCAGGACACGAACTGGCAGCTGCCGATCGCGGTCGGCGGGCTGGCGCTGGTCATGTGGCTGATCGCCGCCAACAGTCACGTGGTGAAGGCCGCCCTCGAGTGGTCGAGCGCGGCGAGCGTTGCGCTGGTGATCCTGCAGGTCGTGAGCGGTGAGCTGTTGCTGTACGCGCTGCTGCCGGCGGGTGCGCCCTGACGGAGGCTCGCATGCACGTCCACATACTCGGCATCGGCGGCACCTTCATGGGCGGCGTGGCCGCCATCGCCCGCGCCGCGGGCTGGCGCGTCACCGGCTCCGATCGCGACCTGTACCCGCCGATGAGCACCCAGCTGGAAGCGCTCGGCATCGAGGTGGTCGCGGGCTTCGGCGCCGAGCAGCTCGCGCTGGCTCCGGATGTGGTGGTGGTCGGCAACGTCATGACGCGCGGCATGCCGGTCGTGGAGGCGTTGCTCGAGAGCGGCCGCCCCTACGTCTCGGGCCCCGAATGGCTGGCGCGCGAGGTGCTCAGGGACCGCTGGGTGCTGGCGGTCGCCGGCACGCACGGCAAGACCACGACCTCCTCGCTCCTCGCCTGGATCCTCGAGCACGCGGGTCTGGCGCCGGGGTTCCTCATCGGCGGCGTGCCGGCGAACTTCGCAGTGAGCGCGCGTCTCGGCAGCGCGCCGTTCTTCGTCATCGAGGCGGACGAGTACGACACGGCGTTCTTCGACAAGCGCGCCAAGTTCGTGCATTACCGCCCGCGCACCGCGGTGCTCAACAACCTCGAGTTCGACCACGCCGATATCTACGCGGACGTCGGGGCGATCCAGCGCCAGTTCCATCACCTGGTGCGTATCGTCCCCGGCGGCGGCCGTATCGTGTGGAACGCCGCCGACGCGCGCCTCGAGGAAACGCTCGCCATGGGCTGCTGGACGCCGCTCGAGGGTTTTGCGCGCGCGCCGCACCCGCGCGCGCTGTGGAGCGCGCGCGCCGCTCCCGGGGCGGAGGATTACTCGCGCTTCGAGGTGCTCGAGGCGGGCCGCGCGGTGGGTACCGTCGACTGGCAGCTGATCGGCGCGCACAACGTCGAGAACGCGCTCGCGGCGATCGCCGCCGCACGCCATGCCGGCGTGCCGGTGCCGCGCGCCATCGAGGCGCTCGGCGCGTTCCGCGGCATCGCACGCCGCATGCAGCTGCGCGGCGAAGTGCGCGGCATCCGTGTCTACGACGATTTCGCGCATCATCCGACCGCGATCGCCACCACGCTCGACGGCCTGCGCCGCCAGGCGGGCGCCGCGGCGCGCATCGTCGCGGTGCTCGAGCCGCGCTCGCACACCATGCGCATGGGGGTGCACCGCGATACGCTCGCGCCGTCGCTCGCGGCCGCCGACGAGGTGTGGCTCTATACGCCCGCCGACCTCGGCTGGGATGCCGGCGCGGTCGTGGCGGCGTTCGGTAGCCGCGGCCATGCGGCTGCCGACGTCGACGCGCTGGCGCGCAAGCTCGCGCTGTCGCTGCGTGCCGGCGATCACGTGCTCATCATGAGCAACGGCGGCTTCGGCGGACTGCACGAGAAGCTGCTGGCGGAGCTGCGCGCCAATCCCGGCTAGAGCCGCGCGCCGCGGCCCGCTCAGCCGAGGAGAGCCACCAGGGCGTCGAGCACCTCCTCCATGCGGTTGCGTACCCGCGGCCGCGCGAACAGCGAGTCGCCGTCTGCCGCCTGCGGCTGCGCGAGCAGGCCGAGCGCCGCGCTCTCGATGGCGCGGGAGCTGAGCTCGGCGCGCACCGCGAGTCCGGCGCGCACGCAGCAGTCGATGCGATGCGCCTGGTCGCGCGCGATCGGCACCGCGACGCACGGCAGGGCGCAGGCCAGCACCTGCAGCAGCGTATCGCCGCCGTTGGCGACCACGAGGCGCGCGCTGCGGATCAGCTCGGTGAGCTCCGCCGGCGGCAGCCGCTGCGCCAGCCCGAGCAGCGGCAGCTGCTCGCCGGCCTCACCCGGCGCATCCGCGCCCACCAGTAAGGTCGGCGTGCCGTGGCCTGCGATGGCGCGCGCCGCCGCGGCGACGATCGCCGGGGCGTGCTCCGCTCCGGGATGGGCGCTGCCGCCGCCCGGCACCACCAGCACGTAGCCGCCGGCTGCGAGGCCGAAGCGCGCCAGCAACTGCGCCGAGCGGGTCGGGTCGGATGGCGGCAGCAGCGTGTCGATGTAGCGCAACACCGGGCGCCCGAGGGCGCGCAGCTTCAGCCGCTCGAGCGGTCGCGGTGCGCCGGCGATGAAGCGCGGATAGGCGATCCAGTGCTCGTCGATGAGGCGCATCCAGCCGAGGCGGAATGCCTTGCGGCGCTGCCGCGGCCGCGAGCTCACGTAGACGATGCGCGCGCCGGCGGCGCGCGCCGCGCGCAGCTGCGCCGTGCGGCCGGCGTTGTCGAACACCACCACCCGCGGCGCGAGCTCGCCAATCAGCGCGCTTACCTCGCGGCTATGGAAGGTCGCCGAGGCAGGCAGCAGTGTCATGGGGAACGGGGTAGCGGCGGCATACGGAGCCGCACGGCTCAGGACGAAATGCGGCTCGACGCCGGGCCGGCGCTGCGCCAGGGCGGTGGCGATCGTCAGGCAGCGCGCGTACTCGCCCATGCCCCGGGGTCCGGAGACGGGAATGAACAGCAGCTTCTCAGCCGGGGTCGTCACGGCAGCGAATGGTAGAGTACTGCGCCGAGGCTAGTCTCCCGCTGCGCACGATGGCACCGCTGCTGTTCTTCGACCCGATGTGCCCGCGCCCTTATAGCGACGCCAGTTTGCGCGACGGCGGGCTGGCGGGTACCGAGGCGAGTACCGTGCGGATCGCGGCGGCGCTCGATGCGTGGGTGGCGCAGCACAACCGCAGCGAGGCCGAGGGCCGCTACCGTCCGCCGAGCGCGGTGGCGCACGTGCGCCACGTGGTGGTACTGCGCGACCCGCGCTCGCTCAAGGCGGCGGCGCGGCTCTTTCCCGGGGCGCGGCTCACGCTCTGGGTGCACGATCGCATCGAGCCCGGGTCGTCGCGCGCGCGCTGGTTCGTGGCCGCGGCGGCGCAGCTGCGCGCGCTGCAGCCGGACATCGTGTGCGTCTCCGACTATCAGCGCGAGCGGGTCGCCGCCACCGTGGCGCTGTTGCCCGGCTGCGCGAGCATCGCCGTGCGACGCATCTACAACCCGGTCGACGACGCCATTGCGCCCGACGCGACGCCGGTCGATGCGCGCAAGCTCGTGTTCCTCTCTTCTCCCAACAAGGGGCTGCGCTTCGCGCTCGATGCGTTCCGCGCCCTGCGGCGCCGCTTCCCGGACCTGCGGCTCGCGGTCGCCAATCCCGGCTACAAGAGCTTCGCCGCCGCCGGGCAGGCGGGCGTCGAATGGCTCGGCTCGCTGCCGCACGCGCGGGTGCTCACCGAGGCGCGCAGCGCGCTCTGCACCTTCAGTCCGAACTTCGTGATCCCCGAGACCTTCGGGCTGGTGTTCGCCGAGTCGCGCGCGGTCGGCACGCCGGTGCTGACGCACGACTGCGGCGCGGCGCGCGAGGTACTCGTCGATCCCGCGCAGCTCCTGCCGGTGACCCTGTGCCTGCGGGCCTACGAGGCGCCGCTGCACCGCCTGGCACCCGCCTGGCGTGCCGCCCCCGCGCTGCTCGCCGACCGTCTCGGCCTGTTCGACGCTTACATCGAGCGCATCGCGCGCTGGCGTGACGGCGGGCGGCCGCGTGTCGGGCCGGATCCGCGCTTCCGGCTGTCGGTGGTCGCCGCCGAGTGGCGCAGCCATCTGGCAGCCTGAGCCCGCATGCGCGCCTTTGCCTGGTTTGTGTTGCTGTTCGCCGCGGCGCTGGCGGTGGTCGCGCTCGCAAGCTACCCGGCGTGGCTGCTGCTGCACCCGTATTTCGCATTCCCGTTCCATCGCATCGGCGAGCGCATCGGCATGCTCGCGCTGCTCATCGGCTTCATCCTCATCGCGCGCCGTCTCGGGCTCGCCGATCGCGCCAGCCTCGGCTACGGGCTGCCGCGGCGCGCGTTCGTGCGCGAGCTGCTCCTCGGACTCGCGCTCGGCGTCGCCACCATGCTGCTCATCGTGGCGGCGATGAGCGCGCTCGGACTCCTCGACTGGTCGCGGGCGGGCGGCATGGGCGCTCGGGCATTGGCGCAGCTGCTGATCGCGCGCCTCGCCAGCGGGCTCGCCGTGGCATTCATCGAGGAGACGTTCCTGCGCGGGGCGATGTACACGGCCATCGAGCGCGAGTCGGGCGCGCGCACCGCGGTGCTGCTCACGGCGCTCCTGTACGCGGCGACACACTTCTTCGGCAAGGTGCGTATCGCACCCGCGGACGTCACGCCCTGGAGCGGAGTTGCGCTGCTCGGGCAGTCACTGCAGGCGTTCGCGCACTTCGCGGGGATCGCCGACGCCTTCCTCGCGCTCCTGGCGGTGGGCGTGGTGCTCGCTCTCGTGCGGCAGGCGACCGGCAACATCGCCGCCTGTCTCGGGCTGCACGCCGGCTGGGTGTGGATCATGCTGGTGGCGCACGAGCTGAGCGCGCCGCGCCGTGAGGCGCCGCTCGGCTTGCTCCTCAGCCGCTTCGACGGGTTCGTCGGCTGGCTGGTGCTCGCGTGGACCGCACTGCTCGCCGTGCCGTTGTGGCGCTTCTATGCGGCGCGCAGCGCACCCCGGCGCAGCTGAGCTCCGCGCTCAGCCGCTCGGAGAATTGCCGCCGTGGAACTGGCCGAAATGGCGCGCCGCATGCAGGCAGATCACCAGGGCGCCCGCCGCCGCTGCCGCCGCCTGCGCGCCGTTGCGCAGGTCAAAGGCTCCTACGTGAAGGATCAGGCCGTAGGCGACTGCCAGATTGAAGGCGCCCCACAGCACATTCACCGTCGCAGAGGAGAGGCCTTTCCCCGGCGGCCTGGCGAACGGACTTTGAAATGCGCGTCCCGTCGTTCCGCTCACGATGTGCGGGATGGAATTGGCGGCAAACAGGCCGCCGAAGAAGTAGGCGGCGTAATGAAGCCAGGACATGGGCGTCTCCTCAGGTGGCCGTCTCCGGATGGATGCGCAGCGGCAGACGGGCGGCGGTGCCGATCACCAGCAGCTGCACCAGCGTGAGCGCCGCAAAGGGCGGCACAAAGGCTGGCTCTGCGGCGGGCGCGGCGCCGACGGAAAACGAGACCGCGATCGCGATCAGCGTCGTGACGATCGGACCGCCGAGCCTTTGAATGATATTCACCGTCATGGTCGCCAGTCCGAGCTGACTTCTGGGGACGGCGGCGTAGGCGGCCGCTATCGAGGGCAGGCCCGTGGCTCCCTGGCCCAGGCCGCGGATCATCAGACTGATGATCGCGAGCGGCGTCGAAAACCGATGCGCTGCCATCCACAGGAAGGGCAGAGTGCCGAGGAGGTTGAGGAGCACGCCGCCCGAGACCACGGCGCGGCATCCGCAGGTATCGGTGAGCCAGCCCATGAACGGGTAGACGCACAGCATTCCGAGCCCCATCGAGCCGAGCACCCAGCCCGCCTGCGAGGCGCTTAGCCGGCAGCCGAGCGTGAGATAGAGGGGAATGAGGAATTGCCCCGCGTACAGGATCCCGTTGGCGAGGAACTGCGTGGCGGTGGCGTACGAGAATGCCCTGATCCTGAAGAGCTCGATGTCGATCAGCGCTTGCTCCTTTTTCTTCGCGGCGTGCCACACGAACAGCGCGCACAGGGCGAAGCCCGGCAACAGCGCCCAGGCGCCCGGTTCGCGGCGGGCGGCCTTTTCCAGCGCGTACAGGAGGCATGCGAGCCCGGGGCAGATGAGCAGGAACCCCGGCAGGTCGAACGGGTGGCGGCGCGCGGCCGGTTCGTCGCGCGGCAGCAGCCGCGCCGCGAGCGCTATGGCCACCGCCCCGACCGGCAGGTTCACGAAGAAGAGCCAGGGCCAGCTCAAGCGCTGCACGATCACGCCGGCGAGCAGCGGTCCGAGCAGAGGGGCGAACAGGATCGGCACGGCCGCGTAGCCGGCGACCCGCGCCATCTGCCGGCCCGCAACCCGCGCGAACATCAGCTGCGTCAGGGGGGCGAGCAGCCCACCGGCGATTCCCTGGGCCACGCGCGCCGCGATCAGCTGCGGCATCGTCGCGGCGATGCCGCACAGGCCCGAGGCCGCGGTAAAGGAGCTGAAGCACACGAGATACAGCCGCTTGGCGCCGAGACGGTCCACCAGCCAGGCGTTGAGAGGCAGCATGAGCGCGAGCGCCAGCAGATAGCCGCTGATGATCCATTGCGAGAGTGAGATGGATGAATGCAGGCTGTCTTTGATGGAGGACAGTGAGACGCTGACGATCGTCGCGTCCAGCAGCGTCATGAAAGGGGCCAGGGTCACCACCGCGATCACTTTCCATGCAGCAGCGCTCAGCTTGTCCGGGGCCGCAGTCACTTCTCAGGCTGTTCCGCCATGCGCTTCATGATCGCGCCGGCTTCGAAGAGAATGGCCAGCTCGCGCTGGTCGAGTCTTTCGAGAGCCTGAGCAAGCCAGGTCTCCTTGGCCGCCTTGGTGTGCGCGCGCAGCGCCGCCCCCCGGGCGCTGAGGCTGACGAGCAGCTGCCGGCCGTCCGTCGCATGGGGCTTGCGCTCCACCAGCCCCATTTCCTCCAGCGCCGCGATCGCCGCGCCCATCGACTGCGGGGTCACGCCTTCCGCCCTGGCGAGCTCGGCGGACGTGGCGGGACCGGCCTTGGCGAGCCGCGACAACAGCGCTATCTGGGTCCAGGAGAATTCGCGCAGCTCGGCCGGGGCGTGCGCCCGGGCGCGGCGCACGAGCGAGCCGATCGCCAGGACCAGTTCCTGCGCCTGCGCGGCGCTGATTCGTGCGGGCTTCATTTTTTCATCATACAACTGATAAGTTAGACTTATCAAGTAGACTGACGAAAAACCCAGGCGCAGCGCGGCACGGCGCAGCGGCGCTGCAGGTCGCGACGCAGGCGGCGGACGTCGTGTCTAATTCAGCTGCCGTGCCGGGTGGCCGTCGCTGCGCAGCAGCTGCAGCAACCCGCCGGCGCCCACCAGGTGCAGCGCGCCGACCACGACCAGGCAGTTTTCCTCATGCGCGAGCAGCTGCTCTATCTCGGGCAGCCAGCGGCGGTTGCGCCCGGTGACCAGCGCCTGGTACAGCGTCGGGAAGCTCCGATACTCGCGCGCCAGCAGCGCCGCCAGCTGCACGGCGTCGCCGCTGCGCCAGGCGCGCAGCACCGCCTCGGTGTCGCTGTCGGCATCGGCCAGATCCGCCACCACCATGTCGAGGAAGCGCGCCTGCTCGCGCGCCGAGAGCGTATCGAACACCGCCAGCTCGTCCGCGAGCTGCTCGAGCCCGGCGGTCGGTTTGTGATCGGCGAGCGCCCGCTGCAGCAGCTGCTGCTCGACGCCCTGCGCGGGGTCGAAGCCCAGGTGCAGGTATTCGAGCTCGGTGAGCTGCAGGCCCACCATCCACGGCGTTTCGTGCTCGAGGGCCGTGACCGGCAGGCCGAGGGTCGCGGCCGCGGCGCGCACGCGCTGGTAGCGCGCCGCGCCGAGCGCCCCGCGCAGCGTCGTGCCCTCGGGCAGTGCGCCGTGCGTCAGCAGGGTATGAGCCATCTCCTGCGCATCGAGCGCGCCCAGATCGATCTCCATCACCAGGCGCGCCGAGTCGGCGTAGGCGCTGGCGAGCGCGGACGGCAGCGCCGCATCCGTGGCGCGCAGCAGATGAATCGAGCCGGCGAGGTAGACGGTGTTATGCGCGCCGCGGACGGCCCATACCGGGCTCGCGGCGCGGGCGTTCAGGCAGCCGAGCAGGCCGAGCGCGAGGAGCCACCAAGCTGATCGAGCCACACGACCTCCGTGAGCAGCGTGCCGTCGGCACGCAACTCGAGCGTACGATACGCCGGCGGCCGGGGGTCGAGCGCGAAGTCTTCGGACTTGGGCAGGAACTGCGCGCAGGTCGAGGGAGTCGCGAGCAGGCGCACCCCTTTGCGCAGGCCGTCGAAGGCCTGATGCACGTGGCCCCACGCGATGGCGCGCACGTTCGGGTGCCGGTCGATGATCTCGAAGAATTCGGCGGCATTGCCGAGGCCCACGCGGTCGAGCCAGCGGCTCGACATCGGCACGGGATGATGATGCAGGCATACCAGGCAGTGAAGCTTGCCCGCGCCGGCGAGCGCCGCCTCGAGCCCGGCGAGGCTGGCCGCGCTCAACTCACCGCTGGCCGACCCCGGCAGGTAGCTGTCGAGCAGCACCACGCGCCAGCGGCCGAAGTCGACGTGGCCGCCGACCACGAACGGGGCGCCGGCGAGCTCGCGGCGCAGCGCCTGCGGCTCGTCATGATTGCCGGGGATGCAGAGCACCGGGACGCCGAGCGGGGCGAACAGACGGCGGAAGTGCGGGTAGCCGCCCGGGTCGTCTTGCACGATGTCGCCGGTTACCAACACCGCATCCGGCGGCCAGTCGTGCGACTGCGCGCGCGCGAGCGCCGCGACGAGTGCCGGCAGCGTCGCGACTCCACGCAGCGATCCGGTCTCGCTGCCGTAGAGATGCGGGTCGGTGAACTGTGTGAGGCGAACGACGCTCATGAGAACGAAAGCGTAACAGAGCCCCGCCGCGGCACGCAGTGAACCATGTCGCCGCGCCCACGGTGCCGCTAGCGCGCAAGCGCCGCCGCCATGACACGCTGCTCGGTCCGCGGCACTCATAATGTGAAGCAGGCCCGTGGCCGGTACGCAGCGGCGGGAACTTAAGTCGTATCGGCGGTCGGCGCGGGCGCAGGCTGCGCCTTGCGCACTGAAGTGCCGCCGCGGGCGCAGATCGGGTCGCGATTTGAGCATCGGGCGCGCGTTTGGGAGAATGCGCGCCCCTGCACGGCCGCCAGGCACCGCGGCCCTCGGCCCGCCAAGGCACCTCATGAGCACTCGCCGCGAACTCGCCAATGCCATCCGCGCGCTCTCCATGGACGCCGTCCAGCGTGCGAACTCCGGCCACCCGGGCATGCCGATGGG
>JASHVF010000198.1 GCA_030039615.1 Gammaproteobacteria bacterium
GACCGGCTGCAGTCGCGCCGAGAGCGGCTTGTGCCACTTCCAGGCGAGCGCGGCCACGTCGCCGTAGATGCGCACCAGCCGCTCCTCACTCACATCGCCCGGCAGCGGCACGGTGTCGATGCCGGTGCCACACACCGCGGAGTACGCCAGCAACGCGTCCGTGTCGTAGGTCCCCTCCGCCCAGCGGCGCGCCAGGAGCTTGTCCTCCATCACCGGCACCATGAGCCCGGCGTAGCCGATGAGTTTCACCGGGACCGCCTTGACCGCGGTCGTGATGGCGAGCGCCGCCGTCAGCGTGCCGCTCGCGCCGAACTTCTCGCCCGTGAAGGCCTCCATCGCCGCGCCGATCGACACGTCCCCGAGCGGCGCGGGCGTCGGATCGACTCCCATGAAGGTCCAGCCGTGGTGCGCGGCCACCTCGGTGCCGATCGCCTCGGCGACGCGCGCGTGCACGGTGAGCTGCCCGGTGAGCTCGGCGACCGCGGCGTCGAAGTCCCCGTGGGTGCGCGCGAATACCTCCTGCACGACGTTCGCGCCCTCGAACCCGATCGCGAGCTCCCGACCGGCACCCAAGTGATACGAGCCCGGGTAGAACGGCCCGTAGGGCGCGAGCATCGCGGTCGCCGCGAAGCCGAACGTGCCCTGGCTGTGCGCGCTGTGGTCGGCGACGTAGCGCACGAGGCGAGCGCTCTCGCGGATCACCTTCCAGTGAATGCCGTCATCGCCCGCCATGATCGCGCTCGCGTTGATCTGCGGCAGCGAGCTCAAGGCCCGCGCCAGCAGCTGCATGGCGTGCGGGTCGTCGCTGTCCTTGAGCATCGCCGGGCCGACGTTGGGGAGAAAGTTCTGCTGGTCGGCGAGGTCGTTGAGCGCCTTGAGGAAGGCGAGCGCTTCCCGCTCGCTCCGTCCCTGCACGAGCTCGGCGAGTGGCTGCGTCGTGATACGCACCGACTCGACCGCGTAGCCCCGCTGCTCGAACGAGCGCTGCGCCTCGTGCAGCACGGCGAGCGCCGCCTCGATCTGCTGCTGCCAGCCGGCAGGCTCCAGGCGCACGAACGCGGTGATCGCCCGGACCTTCGGTTTGGTGTATTCCGCGGCGTGCGCGCTCGAGGTGAGCGCCGCCGCCAGCAACGCCACCCAAACCCCTGGCTGCCCTCCCCGCACCATGTCGTCCCCCTGCAAATCGCCGCCGCGCCCGATCGGCTGGCATTACAGCATGAACGGCCAATGGGCGCGTTTTGGTACGCTACCGCTCCGCCGCAGCGCACCGGAGCCTCGCCGTGAAGCCACTCGCAAGCACCCTCGCCCTCGCGGCCGCCCTGCTCCTCACTGCCGCGACCGCCGCCACGCCCGAGCAGCCGGCGATGACGGCGGGCGATCTCGCGCAGCTCTGCAGCGGCACCGATCACGTGAGCGTGAACGCCTGCCGCATCTACATGCTCGGTGTCACGCAGGGAATCGCGGTCGGCATCCACATGGCGCGCACTGGCAAGGCGGTGCGCCTTTGCGTCCCCTCGGGGATCGCGGCCGAGGACCTGGAGGCGGCCCTCAAGGCGCGGCTCGCGGCGCTCGACTCCGCGGGGCAGCAGCGCGATGCGGCCGGGTTCATCGGCGCGGCGCTCGCCGCGAAGTTCCCCTGCGCGGGCGAGAAGCCATGAGGGGCCTCTCCTTATTAATAGCTTCGGCCTGCTGCGCGCTGCTCGCCATGCCGGCTGCAGCGGGCGCAGCCGCCGAGGAACCCCCGCCCGACGGCCTCTACTTCCCCACCGCCGACACACAGACCGAGGCCGACGAGTACACGCGCTACGAGCTGCTCGCACCCGAGACGCAGAGCTTCAAGATAACCTACGAGGTCACGGCGACGACCGCGGGAGCGAAGTACTTCTACAACCCGATCCGCAAGGGCAGCATCGCGAGCGATGAGAGCGTCTACGACGCGCACTCCGGCGCGCCGCTGCACTTCGAGGTGGTGAGCGGGAGCGATGCGCGGCGCGACCCGCTGATGACGGATGCGGATGAGGCGACCGAGTACATCCGCGTGACCCTGGCGGCTCCGGTCCCGGCGCACGGCCAGGCACGGCTCCTCATCATCAAGACCTACAAGGACCCCAAGAGCTACTACCAGGACGGCAAGACCCTCGTGTTCGACCGGCCGCTCGGGGTCAAGCGCAACAAGGTGGTGCTGCCTGCGGGCTACGAGGTCGTGGGCCTCACCGTGCCCTCACAGATCCTCACCGAGAAGGACGGGCGCATCGCCCTCAGCTTCCAGCACGCGGGCGTGGGCGAGGCGCCGCTCAAAGTGCGCGCCGTCAGGGACGCGCAGCCGAGCGCGGCGCCGCCCAAGGCATCGGCGACCGGGCGCAGCTGGGAGTCGCCCTTCCAGGGACCGACCGAGGAGGAGCGCCTCGCCGAACGCGCCCACGAGGACCGCGAGATCGTCTACTTCCTCAAGCAGCCCGAGAGTCACGCCTTCAGCCTCTACCATGACTACACCGAGACACGCGTCGGCGTGAACGGCTATGGGAACGTCGTACGCACCGGGAGCGTGGCAAGCCAGCCGTCGGCGACCAACCTCGATACCGGCGAGGCGCTCGAGGCCCGCGAGATGAGCGGCGCGGAGCTCGCGGCGTCGAAGATCAACGTCGGCGAGTCGGTGGCCGCTGACGCGCACGTGGTGGTGATCCCGTTCGCGCCCATCAGGGAAGGTCAGACGATGCGGCTGAGGATCGCGGAAACCTACACCGCGCCGGTCAGCTACCGCCTCGACGGGGACGAGCTGGTGTTCGACCGCAGCCTCGGCAGGCCCCGCAACGCCGTGGTGCTGCCCTCGGGCTGGTACTGCACGGCGAGTGCCGCTCCCGCGACGGTGAGCCAGCTGCCGGACGGGCGCGTGCGGCTCGACTACTGGGACGATCGCCCCGAAGCGGTCGACGTACTGCTCAAGGCCCGGCGCCGGGTCGCGGCGCCGTAGCCGGGGCGCCGCGGGAACCTTGCGACGAGAAGCCCTGTCGGAGAGCTGTCCGCAGAAGAAGGAAACAACCTCCTATGAATCTCTCAAGAACCAAGGTGCTCACCGTGCTCTCGCTGCTCCTGGTACTCGCCGCTTGTGCCGGTGCGCCGCCCGGTGCGCCGCCCGGCGCGACGACGGGCGCGCCGAATAAGGAACTCGCCAGGCTCGCCAACGTGCTCTGGCGGAACGCGACCGTGACGGCGACACGGGCGGACGGCGTCGACCGGGCCTTTGGCGAGCACGCGCACGACTTCGAGCAACGCGCGCTCCAGTTCCGCGAGGCCGCCACGTCCTCCCGCACGAGCGACAGCGACCTGCAGGCCGCTTTCGATGAGTTGAGCAGCAGCTATGAGTCGCTGCAGGCCGATGTGAAAACGATCGACAAGACACAGGCAACCAGCGCGGTCGACCTGGTGAGCGGCCCATACCAGAGCATCGCGGCGCTGATGGCTCCCAATCACTCGAGTTTGTGATTCGCGGCCGAGGCACCGCGGCCGAGGTGCCGATCGAAGAACTGCACCACCACGCGGTAGGCCTGTTGCGACTCGGGGAGATCCGGGTCGAAGAAGAACGCGTGCCACAACCCGTCCCAGACGTGCAGCTCCGCCTCGACGCCGGCGCCGGTGAGCGCCGCCTGGGCGGCAAACAGCGAGCTCACGGTGAAGTCGCGCGAGCCGGCGAGGAGCAGCGTCGGCGGAAAGCGCTTGAGAAGCCGCAGTGAGTTGCCGGGAAGCACCAGCGGGTCGGTCGCCGAGGCGTCCTTGAAGTAGCGACTGCCCTGCACGGAGCCGCTGTCGGCATCGGGAGAGGGCAGCTCGCCGACCAGGAGCGGTGCGACGTGACTCGCATCGCCGCCCATCAGTGCCAGCGAGCCGCAGAAGGTGCCGATCGCTCCCGGCATCGGCAGCTTCTCCCTGTCGAACCACGCGATCGACTCGGCCGTGAGGATGCCGCCCGCCGAGCAGCCGTAGATGCCGATGTTCCTCGCCGCGTGGTCCTTGAGCAGCTCACGGTACACCGCCGCCACATCCTCGCTGGCCGCGGGAAACTCGTGCTCCGGCGCCATGCGATAGGCGATGGTGACGACCTCGATCTTGCCGAGCCCCGCGATCGGGATCGATTCGATGCGCGCGCCGTTGCCCTCTCCCCAGATGAAACCGCCGCCGTGCAGGTTGATGAGCACGCGATGGCGGTTCGCCGGCGCAACGCCGCCCTTCGGGGTGATGACCTGGGTACGCACGCCGCCGATCACCTTATCCTCGATGTCGACCGGGTAGAGCTCGCGCGCCCGGGCCACGAACGGCGCGTTCTTGCGCTCATCGTCCGCCCGTATCGCGTTGAAATCGCGGGGACCTGCGGGCGCCGCGCCAGGCGGCTGCGCGGGGTGCGAGAAGTTCGCGATGAACTTCGCGCGCGCCTCGGGGCTGAGGAAACGCGAGGCCGGCACGTCGGCCGCGGGCAGATGCGCCGTGCCGTCGGCGTCGACGAACGGAGCCGATGCGGGCTCCGCCGCGGCGTGCGCCGTGATTGCCGTCGCCGCCGTGCCGATGAGCCACAGTATGCGTAGTTGCCTCATATTTCCTCCGCTGATGCCCGAACGCTGTTGCGATGCGATTCTACTCATTGTGCAGCGCCGCGAGCGGCGCGCCTTGTGATGACCGATGCCGGGGCGCATGCTAGGGCCGCGCGCAAAAAATACGAGAACTGCAGCGCGCCAACACACGGGGAGCATGCGATGTCACGAACCTTGAAGCTCGCGGGCGCTGCGCTCGCAATCATGGCCTTGAGCGCGCTGGCGATGGCGCAGAAGGCCCAGTACGGTACCGCCGCCGACGCCAAGGCGATGGAGCAGCGCGTGATCGCGGAGCTCAAGGCCAACGAGCCCGCCGCGATCGCCAAGTTCAACAAGGCCGACGGCGGCTTCAGGGACCGCGACCTGTACGTGTTCTGCTTCAACACCACCACCGGCATCTTCACGGCGCAGATCAACCCCGCGCTGCTTGGCACGGACAACCGCCTGCTGAAGGAGAAGGACGGCTCGCCGCTCGGGCAGAAGGTGTACGACGCGGTGCAGAGCCTCAAGGACGGGCAGATCACGACCGTGAGCTACAACTACCCGCGCCCGAACACGAGCAACCCGGTGCCGAAGGTCGCCTACGTCTCGCGCGTCGGCAACACGGCGTGCGGCGTCGGCTACTACAAGTAGCGCCCTAGTCGAGCTCGCCCTCGTCCTCGCGCACGTGCGCGAGGGTCTCATCGGTGCGCCCCGCCTGCGGGGGCGCCGCTGCAGCGGCCGTGCGCGGCGCGAGGCGCGCGGCTACCAGGCGCGCTATCGCCGGCCCGGCGATCAGCAGGAATACGAAGCGGATGATCTGCAGCGCCATCACGAAGGAGAGGTCGACGTGGCTCGAGACGGCGATGATCGCGACCGAATCCGCGCCGCCCGGGCTGGTGGCGAGATAGGCGGTGAGCGGATCGACGCCGAAGGCCTCGACCAGCAGGAACGCGAGACCGCCGGCGAAGGCCATGAGCGCGAAGATCGCGGCCAGTGTCTGCGGCAGGGCGCGCAGCGCGTGTGCCAGGATGTCGCGCGTGAAGCCGAGGCCGATGCTCCAGCCGACGAACGCATAGCTCAGCGCCAGGAGCCAGGGCGGGAGCTCGAGCTGCAGCACCCCGCTCGAGTGCAGCACTGCGCCGAGCACCATCGGCACGAGGAACACGCCGGCGGGAAGGCGCAGCACGCGCCCGACGACCCCGCCGAGGAGCGCAATCGCGACGGTCTCCGCGAACGGCAGCGTATGCAGCGCCGGAAACCAGGCGAACGCCGCGGCCGGCGCGTGCGGCCCCGCCGATAGCCGCGCCACCACGGTGGCGACGCTCGCCACCAGCACCACGCGCAGGTACTGCATGAAAGCGACGAGGCGCGTGTCGGCGCCGAACTCGCCCGCCATGAACACCATGGCGGAGGCGGCGCCCGGCGCCATGCCCCACACGGCCGTGGTGCCGGGCAACACGCGCCAGCGGCTCATCGCGCCGCCGATGGCGCCCGCGGCGGCGACCACCGCCACGATCACCGCGAGCAGCAGCGGCCAGCGCTGCGCGAAGATCGCGAGGATCTCGGGGGTCAGCACGCGCGCCACCATGCAGCCGATCATCGCCTGGGAGACGTAGAGGAGCGTGCGCGGCAGGCGGATGTTGCCGCCGGCGGCCTCGAGCGCGATCGCCGCGAGCATCGGTCCGAGCAGCAGTGCCGCCGGCAGACGCACCCGCATGAGCAGCGCCGCCAGCAACACCGATCCCGCGACCAGCACCAGCCAGCGCAGCGCCTGCGGCAGCGACCCGAGGAGTGGTTGCGCAAGCATGTTGGAATGCATCTCGTCAAGCTGGCGTAAGGATCCGAACAGTATCACCATGCGCGAGCCACCGGAGACCTCACGCCATGACCGATTCCGTCACGCGTCGCGACTTCCTCGATGGGTTCGCCTGCGCCATCGTCGCCGGCGCCGCTCCGCGGCCACTGCTGGCGCTCGCGGGCGCCGCGCCCTATCCGCCGGCGCGTACCGGCTATGGCGGCAGCGGACCCAGGGACTTCGCGGTGGCGCACGCGGTGCGCGACGGCAAGCGCTACGCGCTCGACTCAGCTGCCGTGAGCGAGCGCTACGACTGCATCGTGGTCGGCGCCGGCATCGGCGGCCTTGCCGCGGCGCACTACCTGCGCCGTGCGCGCCCCGGGGCGCGCATTCTCATCCTCGACAACCACGACGACTTCGGCGGACACGCGCGGCGCAACGAGTTCAACGTCGGCGGCCGCATGCTGCTCGGCTACGGCGGCAGCGAATCGCTCGAGGGTATCCGCCGCCGCTGGTCGGCGGTCGCACGCGAGTGCGTCGCCAGCATCGGGGTCGACGTCGAGCGGCTGGAGCGCGCCTTCAACGCGAACCTCTATCCGGGGCTCGGACTCTCCTCGGGGTTGTTCTTTCCGCGCGAGACCTTCGGCGTGGACCGCCTCGTCACCGGTGACCCGGTGCGCCAGCTCCCCACCGACGTGCCGGCGGAGCTGCACCGCGGCCGCCCGCCGCTCGAATTCCTTGCCGACTGCCCGATCGCCGAGGCACAGAAGGCGCGCCTGATCGACCTCTACACCGGTCAGCGCGACGTGCTCGCCGGCATGAGCATCGCCGCGAAGCGCCGCGCACTGGAAAAGACCTCCTATCACGACTACCTGGCGCGCTACTTCGGTCTCGACGAGCGCTCGCTCGCGATGTTCGACGGGCGCACGCTCGACCTGTTCGCCTGCAAGGCCAACGCGGTGTCCTCGCTGCTGGCGTGGGAATGCCAGTACCCGGGCTTCCAGGGCCTGGGTCTGACGATGTCGCGCGAGGGGATCCTGGAGGGCGATCCGTACATCCATCACTTCCCGGACGGCAATGCGACGCTCGCGCGGCTCTTCGTCCGCGAGCTGATCCCGGGCGTCGCGCCGGGGCACACGATGGAGGACGTGATCGATGCGCGTTTCGACTACGGGCGGCTCGATGAGGCGGCCAACGACGTGCGGCTGCGGCTCGCCTCCACGGTCGTGGCGCTCGGCAACCGCGGCAGCGGCGCCGAGGTGCTGTACGTGCGCGACGGCACCGCGACGCGCGCGGCCGCCGATCACATCGTGTACTCGGGCTACTCGGCGATGCTGCCCTATATCTGCGCCGACCTGGGCGAGGCGCAGCGCCGGGCGGTCGCCGATCAGGTACGGGCGCCGCTCGTCTACGTGAACGTGGCGCTCAGGAGCTGGCGCTCATGGGTGAACCGCGGCGTTCACTACGTCAACAATCCGGCGGGCTTCTACAGTCACATCAAGCTCGATTACCCGGTGAGCCTCGGCGACTATAAATTTTCGGCGGATCCCGACGGCCCGATGATCCTGCACATGCTGCACTGTCCCTACCCCGACGGGCCGATCCGCGACCTGCGCAGCGCCTGGCGCGCCGCGCGCGCCGTCGCCTATGCGTTGCCGTTCGATGAGTTCGAGACACGCGCCCGCGACGAGCTGACCCGGATCCTGGGTCCCGGCGGGTTCGACGCGCAGCGCGACATCGCCGCCATCACCGTCAACCGCTGGGGGCACGGCTACGCCTACGACATGGACACGCTGTTCGACGATGCGAACAAGGCCGCGGCCGAAACCAACCTGAGCCGCGCGCCGCTCGGGCGCATTCACTTCGCCGGCACCGACGCGGCCTGGATGGCCTACGCGCACTGGGCGATCGATGCCGCGCAGCGCGCCGCCCGCGAGATCACGGGCTGAAGCCTCACAAGCCCACGCGGCGCGCGGCCGGCGCGATCTCCCAGGGCCTGAAGGGCACCACGCCGCGCGGCTGCCGGGTCCTCACGTAGTCCTCGACGAAGGTCACGAGGTGCCTGCGCACCGCCTCGCCCGCGGGCGTGAGCGGCGCATCGGCCAGCCACACGACCGACACCGTCGAGAAGAGCGGCGGCTCGATCGGCAGGGGCTCGGGCCAGTCAGCGAGTCCCGCCATGTCCGCGAGATCTCCCACCGGCAGCACGGCGACACCCACCCCGGCCCGGACCGCCGAGAGCATGCCGGGAATGGCGTCCACCTCGGCGGCGATGTTGAGTGAGACCCGGGCGGCCGTACAGGCGCGCTCCAGCAGCGAACGCGCGCCCGTGGGGAAGCCGGGCAGGATCAGCGGCAGCGTGGCGAGCTGCTGGTGGGAAATGGCACGTACGCCCTCGATCGGCCTATGGGTC
>JASHVF010000199.1 GCA_030039615.1 Gammaproteobacteria bacterium
CGTCCGGCGCTGCGCGTGGTGGCCCGGGTGCGCGTCCCGGAGGTGTTCACGGCCGCAGCGCTCCTCACCGTGATCGCGACCGCGCTGATCGCCAACCGGGTGGGACTGTCGATGTCGCTCGGGGCGTTCCTCGCCGGCGTGCTGCTCGCCGACAGCGAGTTCCGTCACGAGATGGAAGCCGACCTCGAGCCCTTCAAGGGACTGCTGCTTGGCCTCTTCTTCGTGTGCGTCGGCATGTCGGCGAACCTGGGACTGCTGCGCTCCGCGCCCCTCACGCTGCTCGCGGTCACCGGCGGCTTCCTCGCGATCAAGATCCTGGCGGTCGCGGCGCTCGCGCGCCTGGCGCGCTGCCGGGGCGAGTCCGCCTGGAAGCTCGCCTTCACGCTGCCGACCGGCGGCGAGTTCGCCTTCGTGCTGTTCTCGCTCGCGGCACGCGAGCGCCTCATCGACGACGCGACCGCCGACCTGCTGGTGCTCGCCGTGACGCTCTCGATGATGCTTGGGCCGCTGCTGCTCATCGCGCAGGAGAAATTGAGCGAGCGCTGGCTGCGCGGACGAGCGCCTGCCTACGATGCGATCGAGGAGCGCGACACGCCGGTGATCATCGCCGGCTTCGGCCGCTTCGGGCAGATCGTCGCGCGCGTACTGCGGGTACGCCGCAAGCCCTTCACCGCGCTCGACAGCAACCAGACCAACGTCGACTTCGTGCGGCGCTTCGGCAACGAGGTGTACTACGGCGATGCCTCGCGACTCGACCTGCTGCGCGCGGCGGGCGCGGCCAGCGCGCGCGTGCTGGTGCTGGCACTCGACGACGTCGAGGCTTCGCTCCGTACGGTGGCGGTGGTGCGCGAGCAGTTTCCGCAGCTCAAGGTGTACGCGCGCGCCCGCAACCGCCAGCACGCCTTCTCGCTCATGGACTTGGGTGTCGAGGTGATCGTGCGCGAGACCTATGCCTCGAGCCTCGAGATGGCGGGCCGCGTGCTCGAGGCGCTCGGCGAGACCCCGAGCGACGCGCGCGAGGCGGTGCGCCGCTTCCGGCTCCACGATGAGGCGACGCTCGCGGCGCAGTACGCGGTCAAGGAGGACGAGAACAAGTTCCGCGCCACCACGGTCGAGGCCGCGCAGCAGCTCGAGAAACTGTTCGAGGCCGACCAGGCGAAGCCCGCCGATGGATGAGGCGCGCGCAGTGCGCGAGTACTGGTTCGGCGCAACGCCGCTCAGCGCGGCGGGCCTCGAGCGGCGCATGCAATTCTGGTTCGGCGAGGCGGGTGCGCCGCAGGATGAGGAAATTCGCGCGCGCTTCGGCGCGCTGGTCGAGCGCGCCGGCGCCGGCGAGCTCGCCGGCTGGGCGGGCGGTCCGCGCCGGCGGTTGAGCCTCATCCTGCTGCTCGACCAGTTCCCGCGCAACATCTTCCGCGGCACCGCGCGCGCCTTTGCGCATGACGAGCAGGCGCTCGCGCTGACCCTCTCCGGCATGCAGTCGGCGGCGGATGCGGCGCTCGCGCCGGCCGAACGGCTCTTCTTTTATATGCCGCTGCAGCACGCCGAGAGTCTCGATGCGCAGGACGAGGCGGTGGCCGCCTGCCGCCGCCTGCTCGCGGAAGCGCCGGCGGAGCTGCGCGCGACTTTCACCGAGACGCTGCGCGCCGCGGAGCAGCACCGCTCGATCATCGCGCGCTTCGGCCGCTTTCCCCACCGTAATGCGGTGCTCGGGCGCAGCAGTACCCCCGAGGAGACGCACTGGCTGCGCGAGGGAGGCGCGAGCTTCGGTCAGTGAGCCGCGGGTGGCGGCTTCAGCGCGGCTCGAGCGCCAGATGCTCGAGCGCGTGGATCCGCCGCTCGAGCTCGCGCTGCACCTCGAGCAGCTCGACCGCGAGCGCCGCACCGCTCGCGTTCACGCCGAGGTCGCGCATCAGCCGCCCCGCCAGGCGCAGCCGCGCGAGTCCGGCCGCCGGGAATTCCCACTCGGCCGGCGCCTTGCCGCGCGGCGCGATGACCCCGAGCTCGGCGAGCTCCTGCAGTGCGCCCGCATCGATGCGGCAGAGGCGGCAGGTTTCGGTGACGGCGAGCCACTCGCGCTCGCCGATCAGCTCCACATGAGTGAGGGTCACTTCGGCCATGCCGTCACCCCTTGAGGTCGGCGCGCGGGTTGAAATCGAGCTTGCTGCGCATTTCGGCGTACAGCGCCTTCGCCTCCGCCGAGTTCGCCGGCGGCAGAACGACTTTGAGCTGCACGTACTCGTCGCCGGGCGGCTGCCCTGGCAGTCCGCGGCCGCGCAGCCGCAGCTTCTGACCCGACTGCGCTCCCGCGGGAATCTGCATCTCCACCGGTCCGCCGAGCGTCGGCACCGTCACGCCGGCCCCGAGCGCCGCCTCCCAGGGAGCGACGGGGAGCGTGAGCGTCACGTCGCGGCCGTCGAGCTGGTAGAGACGGTGCGGCAGGATGTGCGCCTCGAGGTAGAGGTCGCCCGACCTGCCGCCCTCCGCCGCAGGCTCGCCCTGGCCCGCGAGCCGGATCAGCTGGCCGTCGGTGACGCCGGGCGGAATCGTGACCCGCACGGTGTGCGTGCGCACTTCGAGCGTCCCGTCGGGCTTCATCTCGGGGCGCTTGAGCTCGAGGGTGCTGGCGGCGCCGCGAAACGCCTGCTCGAGCTCGAGGTCGATGCGCGCGTGGTGGTCGCGGCCGCCGTGTCGCGCGGCCGCGCCGAACGGTGAGCCGCCGCCGAAGAGCGATGAGAAGAAGTCGCTGAAGCCCTCCTGCTCGAAGACTTCCTCCTGCGCAGCGCCGCTGCCGCCGCGCGCACGGCCCGAGGCCCTGCGGTGGCGCGCGCCGCGTGCCCCGCCCGGTGCGCCGTCGAACTCGAAGCCGCTGCCCCAGTCGGGCGGCGGTCGAAACTGCTGCCCCGACTTCCACTCGCTCCCGAGCTGATCGTAGGCGGCGCGCTTCTCCGGGTCCTTGAGCACCTCGTACGCCTCCTGCATTTCCTTGAAGCGCGCCTCGGCGTTCGGCTCCTTGCTCACATCCGGGTGGTACTTGCGGGCGAGCCGCCGGTACGCCGTCTTGATCTCGTCGGCGGTTGCGGCGCGCTGCACACCCAGAATCTGGTAGTAGTCCCGGTATTCCATGAGCGGGGTTAATTGAGCCAGACGCGTCTTGTCTCAACCACAAGTTTAGCCATCTGGCCTGCCGCGAGGGCCGCAGGCGCTCGCAGCCAGATAGACCAGAAAAAAAAGCGCCGCGAGCGGGGGAAGTCGCGTCGCGGCGCGCAGGAGCGAACACGGGGAAGTTGTTCGCAACTTAGGTCACGGACGCACTCAGGGTGGGTGGGTCCGAGGAACCTTGCGGTGATCATCACCGCATCGTCGGAAAAGCAAGCCTCGTGCCAGAGAGGTAAATTCTTTAGAAACAAAGACTTAAATGCTCCGAGCCCCTGCCGAGGGGGTGACGGGAATTGTCACTTTAGAGCGCGCAGCTGCCAGAACTAACCGTCAGCGCGGCAACACCGGCATGCAGGCCTGGGACTGGGCCCGCAAGGATTCGCAGATGGCGCGGGCCTGTGCTTCCCCTGCAGCGGGCGCCTGCAGGCGGAAGAGCTGGCCCGAGGCGGTGCTCGCCACG
>JASHVF010000021.1 GCA_030039615.1 Gammaproteobacteria bacterium
AGCTGCTCGACATCCAGGATGAACTTCTCATAGCTCGCCGAGAGCCCGCTTTCGAGCCAACCGGCGGCGTGCAGGATGAAGTTCGCGCCGCCCGCGAGCGCGCCCCACAGGCTCATCTGCGACTCGTAGGCGGCCTGCACATCCGGTGCATTGGAAGCGGACGCGCTCGAGGACCGCCACGGCAGACCCACGAAGCGCGCCATCTGTCCGGCGCCGAGCTGTGCCTTCACGTACTCGGGGGTGCCGAAGGCCGGCGAGCCGGACTTCATGTCGACGTTCGAAGTGAAGCTGCCATAGACGACCGGGGCGCCGGCGCGCGTGACCTGGGCGAGCACCAGACCGCCGAGCGCCTCGGCGTGCGCCAGCGTCAGGGCGCCGGCGATCGTCACGGGTGCCATGGCGCCGGCCAGCGTGAAGGGCGTGATCATCTGCACCTGGCCGGCGAGGGCGAAGTCGATGATGCCGTCCGCCATCGACGCATCGATTACGCGCGGCGAGTTGGTGTTGATGATCGTGTAGGTGCAGGGCGTGTCGCGGAACGCCTCGTCGGTGAGCTGGTTGGCGATGCGCACCTGCTCGAAACAGTCGGCCACCTGGGCGCTGCCGCGGCAAAAGGTGTGCGGGATCTTGTCGGAAAGCGTCAGCTGCGCGTGCAGCATTTCGAGCTGGCGGCATTCGACGCCGATGTCCTGGGGCTCGGTGAAGGCGCCGAGCAGGTGCAGCGACTCAAAGGCCTGGCAGAGCCGCACGCCGTTCGCATAGTCGGCGAGTGTGCCGGGCCGGCGACCGCCGGCGATGTCCATGACGTTGGGAGCGCCGGAGACCGGCCCGAAGGAGAGCGCGTTGCCGTCGAGCGGCACGTTGCGCAGCGGATTGCGCGCATGGAGCACGATCGACTTCGGCGCCTGCGAGAGGCACTGCGCCACGAGGCCGCGATCGATGCGCACCGTCGCGCCTGCCTCATCGACCGTGGCCCCGGCGTGCGCAAAGCGGGTGCGCGCCCCGGCCGAGAGCACCTTGAGGCCCTGCTCCTCGAGGATGCCGAGCGCCGCATGGTGCAGAGCTTCGACCCGATCGTCCGAGAACACCCGCCACGGCGGGAAGGGGACCCGCAGCGAGCGATAGCGAAGGCTGCGATCTGCGGCGGCCGGGGCCGCGGCCGCGGGGCGGCGCGCGCGGCGCGCAGTGCCGGGGTCACTCATCGCCGTCTCCTCACATCCGCATCCGCGCGCCCGAGGGGTCGAAGGGAGCCTCGGTCAGGATCGTCGCCGGCCGACGGTCGCCGAGAATCTCAACCTCGAAAACCCCCGCGCGCGAGTCGGCGGCGAGCGCGACCGGAACATAACCCTGCGCCAGAGAGAGCTCGACCGAGTGGCCGTAGCCGCCCGAAGTCACCCAGCCGATCACCTTGCCCTCGTGCCAGATGGGCTCGTCGCCGAGGACATCCGCATCGAGCGCATCGACCGCGAAACTCACGCGCCGCAGCCGCCCGCCGCCCGACTTCTCGGCGAGCGCGGCGGCGCGACCGATGAAGTCGGGCTTGCCGAGATCGACGAAGCGGTCGAGGCCCGCCTCGAAGGCGCCGTAGATCGGCCGCAATTCCCGGAACCACGTCGGGAAGTTCTTCTCGAGCCGCAGGCACAGCAGCGCACGCATCCCGAAGTGGACCAGGCCGAGGTCGCGGCCGGCCGCGCAGATCTCCGCGTAGAGGCGCCGCTGGTACTCGGGCGCCACCCAGATCTCGTAGCCCAGGTCCCCGGTGTAGGTCACGCGGTTCACCATCGCCGGGCAGTTGGCGATGTCCATGGCGCGGTGATCCATGAAGCGCAGCCCGTTCGCCGAGACGTCCTCGTCGGTGAGGCGCGCGAGGAGCTCGCGCGAGCGCGGGCCTGCGATGGAGATTCCGACCAGCGCCATGTCGAGGCGGCTGACGCGCACCGAGCCATCCTCGGGGAGCTGAGCCTCAAACCAGCGCATGTGGTAGATCTGCGCCTGCGCCGATCCCCACATGAGGTAGCGCCCGGGGCTGGCACAGGCGATGGTGAAGTCGCCGATGAGCTTGCCGGCGGGATTGAGCATGGGCGTCAGGATCAGGCGGCCGTGCCTTGGCGTGCGGTTCGTCATCAGCCGCGCCAGGTACTGCTCGGCGCCGTCGCCGCTGATCTCGTACTTGGCGAAGTTCGCGATCTCGGTCAGGCCGACCGCAGTGCGGACCCCGAGACACTCCGCCCTGACGTGCGGAAAGTCATTCGAGCGATGAAACGAGACTACATCACGCGGCGCGACGCCCGGCGGCGCGAACCACAGCGGCGTCTCGAGTCCCCAGCTGTCGCCCATCACGGCTCCCTGCGCGAGCATGGCGTCGTAGAGCGCCGTCGTCTGCTGCGGGCGCGCGCCCGGCAGCTCCTCGTTCGGAAAGCGGATCGAGAAGCGCCGCGCGTAGTTCTCGCGCACCTTCTCGTTCGTGTAGCTGCGGGTTGCCCACGGT
The DNA here is from genome assembly GCA_030039615.1 of Gammaproteobacteria bacterium. Taxonomy (GTDB): domain Bacteria; phylum Pseudomonadota; class Gammaproteobacteria; order Steroidobacterales; family Steroidobacteraceae; genus 13-2-20CM-66-19. The sequence goes on from JASHVF010000021.1 coordinate 2,489, forward strand.
CCGTACCTGGCGACGTCCATGGCCCACACGTCGAAGCCCGGGTCGCCGTCGACCATCCACTGTGAGAGCGCAAGCCCGACGCCGCCGCCCTGGCTGAAGCCTGCCATGACCGCACAGGCACACCAGAAGCCGGGCAGCCCCTGCACCGGGCCGACGAGCGGGTTGCCGTCCGGCGAGAAGGTGAACGGCCCGTTGATGATGCGCTTGATGCCGGCGCGCGCCATGGCGGGGAAGTGCTTGAAGCCGAGCTCGAGAGAGGGCGCGATGCGCTCGAGGTCCGGCTCGAGGAGCTGCGCGCCGAAGTCCCAGGGGGTGGTTCGCGGCTGCCACGGCACGCAGTTGCGCTCGTAGGTGCCGAGCACCATGCCCTGGCGCTCCTGGCGCATGTAGATCTCGGACTTGAAGTCGATGGCGTGGGGGAGCTCGTGACCGCGCTCGCGGTTGAACTCGATGACTTCCGGCATGTCATCGGTGACCAGGTACATGTGCTCCATCGCGAGGACCGGCAGCTCGATGCCGACCATGCGGCCGATCTCGCGCGCCCACAGGCCCCCGGCGTTCACCACGTGCTCGGCGTTGATCGTGCCTGCGGTCGTCGCGACCTCCCAGCTGCCGTCGCGGCGCCGGCTGAGCCCCGTGACACGGGTCTGGAGATAGATCTCCGCGCCGCCGATGCGGGCGGATTTTGCGTAGGCGTGGGTGGTGCCGTAGGGATCGAGATTGCCGTCGGCCGCATCGAGCATGGCACCCTCGAAGTACTGCTCCTCGAGGAGCGGCATCAGCGCCTTCGCCTCGCGCGTGGTCAGCAGTTCGGTCGTAAGGCCCAGATAACGCGCTCGCGCGTGCGCCATCTTGAGCCACTCCATGCGCGCCGGGGTGTCGGCGAGCAGCAGACCGCCCGAGCGGTGCAGGCCGCAGGACTGGCCCGAGATCCTCTCGAGCTCGTCGTACAGAGCGATCGTATAGCCCTGGAGCTTCGCGACGTTCGGATCGCCGTTCAGGGTGTGGAATCCCCCGGCCGCGTGCCAGGTGGAGCCGGAGGTCAGCTGGTCGCGTTCGATCAGCACGACGTCCCTCCAGCCGGCCCTGGTCAGGTGGTAGAGCACGCTGCAGCCGACCACTCCGCCGCCAATGACGGCGACCCGCGTATGCGTTTTCACGACTTTCCCTTCTCCTGATGCTCGTCGAGGAGGTCGTAGCCGTAGTAGCGGGCGGCGTCCTCGATCACCTCAAAGGTCGACGCCGCGAACGTGCGCAGCGCAATGAACTCATAGCGCAGAGCTTGCGCGCGGTGCAGCAGCCCGCCGACGTGATGGATCGGGACCTGCGCAAAGTGGCCGACGCCGAACACGGCCGGGTCGACGTCGACGGCGACCAGCTGCCCGAGAAGGCCGCGCGCGGCGGCGCCCTCGATGACGATGCAGCTGCGCGCGCCGTCGAGCGACGTGACGCTCGCGGCATGGTCCGGGAGGCTCGCCCGCAGCCGCGCGGTGAGGCCTGCGGAGTGGCTTCGGATCCAGTACTGATCTGCGGCGATGCGCAGCGCCAGATGCTCGCCCAGGCGGCTGACTGCGACCGTCGATTCAGGCAGCGCCCCGCCGAGCACGGCGGCGGCTGGCGCTGCGACCATGGCCGCGCCGCCCGGATAGATGCCGATCTGGGTGAGTGATCCGAGCTCCGCCTCGCCGAGCCGCAGGCGGCGCCCGCCGGCCGCGCCATCCCGACCCGCGGCCGGCATGACGCTTGCCAGTGCCGAGCGCGTCTCAAACATGCAGCCGCTCCCCAGCCGGGTCGTAGAACATCGGCGAGACGATCCGCGCGCGGACCGTTTCACCGAGCAGCGGATAGGCGCAGACGATCTCCTCGCCCGCGTGCCTGAGGCCGCCGCGATAGAGGCCGAGCGCGATGGGCTTGCCGCGCACGGTCGACCAGGTCACCGAAGTGATGTAACCGCGGCCGTGGCCGGCGGGCGTCTCGTCGCGGGCGAAGAGTATCGCGCCGCCGCGCAGCCTGGCGGCGGGCTCGAGACACTCGAGGCCTACGAGGCTCCAGCGCTCGGGGTCGGTGAGCTCAGGGCGCTCGCGCAGCTCGCGGCCGACGTACGCCTTGGTGCGCGAAGCCAGCTTGCCGAGCCCCAGGTCGTCGAGTGTGTTGCGCTGGTCGAGCTCGAGGCCCGCGACGTGGCCCTTCTCGATGCGCAGCGAGGCGAGTGCCTCGAGGCCGTAGGGCCGGATGCCGAGGGGTGCGGCACGCTCGAGAATCCGCGTCCACATGGCAACCCCGCGGTCGGCCGGGACATAGACCTCGTACGCCAGCTCGCCGGAAAAGCTCAGCCGCAGAATCCTCACCGGCACGCCCGCGATCTCGAATTCGCGTACCGCCATGTGGGGCAGCGCCGCATCCGCGAGGCTCACCTCGGGCAGCGCCAGCTCGAGTGCCGCGCGTGCCCTGGGTCCGGCCACCGACATCCCGGCCCAGGCATCCGTGACGGACACCACCTGGACCCGCAGATCGCACCAGGCCGTCTGCAGCAGGAACTCGAGCCACGACATGACATCGGCCGCGTGCGCCGTCGTCGTCGTCATGAAGTAGCGGGTTTCCCCGAAGCGCGCCGTCGTGCCGTCATCGAGCACCGTGGCGTCGTCGTTGAGCATGACGCCGTAGCGCGCCTTGCCGATCGGGAGTTTCGCGAAGCCGTTGACGTAGACACGGTCGAGGAACTCCGCGGCATCCGGCCCCTGCACGTCGATCTTGCCGAGCGAGGACACGTCCGAGAGGCCGACCTGCTCGCGCACCTGGCGCATCTCCGCCAGGTACGCGCTGCCCGCATCCGCTCCTGCCCAGCGGTAATACCAGGGCCGCAGCCACGGCCCGGCCTCGGTCATCACGGCCCCGTTGGCGAGGTGCCAGTCGTGCAGCGGCGTGCGCCGGATGGGCCGGAAGTGCCGCCCGACGCTGCGGCCCGCGAGCGCCCCGATCGAGACCGGCGTGTAGGGCGGACGGTAGGTGGTCGTGCCCGCGTCCTGGATCTCGATGCCGCGCAGTCCCGCCAGCAGGCGCGCGGCGTTGAGGTTGCTGATCTTGCCCTGGTCGGTCCCCATGCCGAGCGTCGTGTAGCGCTTGGCGTGCTCGACCGCCTCGTAGCCCTCTTCGTGCGCGAGCGCGAGATCGTCCGTCGTCACATCGTTCTGGAAGTCGACGAAGGCCTTGCCGCCGCGGCGCGGGGGGTTGCGCGGCGAGAGCGCCGCGCCGCCCGGCCACGCCTCCCACGAAGGCCGTACCGCATCGCCCGCCGACCCGCTCGCCCCGGCGTTGCGCGCGGCCGATTCCCCCGCCTGATGCCCGTCAGCCCAGGGCCCCGCGTGGCGGCCCATGACGCTGCCGGCGCCGAAGACTCCCGCCGGGAAGGGACCGGGCACGAAGCAGCCGAGTGCTGCGTCGTAGGCCGGCCGCGCCCCGGTGTGGGAGCTCAGGTGCAGCGCCGGCGACCAGCCGCCCGAAACGCCGAGGAGCTCGCAGGGGGTGCGCCGCCGCGAGTGCGATTCGCCCTCGAGCCACTCGACGCCGCGAAGTGCGCCGATCGCTCGCAGGAGCCGGCTCGAGTGGCGCACCTCGACGCCGCCGCGGCGGGCCCGCTCGGCGAGCCCGGCGGACGCCGCCGGCCGCTCATCGAGCAGCGTGACCTCGGCGCCGGCTGCGGCCAGGTCGAGCGCCGTCGCCCATGCCGAGTCGTTGTTGGTCGCGATGACGGCGCGTCGGCCGAGCAGCAGCGCGTGACGGTGCAGATAGGCGCGCACGGCACCGGCCAGCATCACGCCCGGCCGGTCGTTGTCGCCGAAGAGGAGAGGCTGCTCGATCGCTCCCGTTGCGTAGACGATCGCGCGTGCCCGTACCCCGACGAGGACCTCGCGCGGCGCGCCCAGGGCGGGATCGGGACTCGCGTGCTCATGGCGCTCGAGGAGCGCGGCGAACCTGCCGTCGTAAAGGCCGAGCGCGGTCGTTCGGCGCAATACCTCGACCCGGGGGAGCGATTCGAGCTCGGCGAGCAGCGCTCGCCGGACTTGCTCCTCCGGACCTGCGACCGGCGCGCTCAGCAGGCTTCCGCCGAGCTCGAAGTCCTGCTCGACGAGCAGGACGCGCGCCCCCGCGCGCCCGGCTGCCACGGCCGCCGAGAGGCCCGCGGGTCCGGCGCCGATGACCAGGACGTCGGTGAACGCGTGCCGCGTGTGGTAGCGGTCGGGGTCGGGCAGGTGATCGGCGCGGCCGAGGCCCGCCGCACGCCTTATAAAAGGCTCGTAGAACATCCACGACCCGCGGCGCGGGCCCATGAAAGTCTTGTAGTAAAAGCCGGCGCTGAGAAGCGCCCCGATCCAGGAGTTCACCGTCAGCAGATCGAAGTCGACCGACGGCCAGCCGTTCTGCCGCTCGCAGACGAGTCCCTCGTAAAGCTCGGTAGTGGTCGCGGGAATGTTCGGGGTGCGCCGGCCGCCGACGCCGAGCGTCAGCAGCGCATTCGGCTCCTCGGGGCCGGCCGCGACCACGCTGCGCGGGCGGTGGTACTTGAAGCTGCGCCCGAAGAGCCGCACGCCCGCTGCGAGCAACGCCGAGGCGAGTGTGTCCCCGGCATAGCCCGTGAGGCGCCGTGTCTCGAACCGGAACGCGAGCGGTCGTGACCGGTCGATGCGGCCACCGGCCGCCAGCCGTGCGCCGCTCACGTCACGGCACTCCTGGCGGGCGCGCCAGGCTGGCGCGGCCGACCGAACCGGTCGCCGTGTCGCGCTCGAGCACGAGCCACTGCCGGCAGCCGTGCACGTGCTGCCAGTATTCACGGTGCGCACCCTTCGGGTTTGCAAACAGAAATACGTGGTCGTGCCAGGCGCGAACGCTCTGCGACCCGTGCGCGGGCCGTGTCCTGCCCGCATCGCCGCCATAGCGAAATTCGGTGTAGTCACGCTCGCCACAGTGCGGGCAGGGGATCCTGAGCATCGCTACTGCACCCAGGTCCGCAGGCCGAGCCCGTACTCGTCGCTGCCGTTGCCGCGCTCGAAGCGGTCGAGCGCCAGGTGACGGATCAGCGGGTGCTCCTGCTCGGTTGCAATCGTGTGGGCGAGGCACCAGCCGGCCGCGGGCGTCGCCTTGAAGCCCTGGTAGCACCAGCCGCCGTTGAGGTAGAGGTCCCTGAAGGGCGTACGGCCGATGAGCGGACTGCCATCCGGCGTCATGTCCTGGATACCCGCCCAGTGGCGCAGCAGCCGCAGCCGCGACATCGACGGGATCAGCGCGACCGCACACTCGGCGACCGTCTGCACCTTGGGGAACTGACCGCGTTGCGTGTAGGAGTTGAAGCCGTCGATGTGGCCGCCGAAAACCATGCCGCCCTTGTCGGACTGGGAGACGTAGAAGAGCTCCGCGCCGAAGGAAATCACACAGTCGAGGAAGGGCTTGATGGGCTCGGTCACAAAGGCCTGCAGCAGGTGGCTCTCGACCGGCAGGCGCATGCCGAGCAGGCTCATGACGTGCGAGGAGTGGCCGGCCACCGACACCGCCGTGCGGCCGGCGCCGATCCTGCCGCGGGTCGTCTCGACACCCGTGATGCGTTCGCCCGCGCGCAGGAAGCCGGTGACCTCGCAATTCTCGATGATGTCGACCCCCAGCCGGTCTGCGGCGCGCGCATAGCCCCAGGCCACGGCATCGTGGCGCGCAGTCCCGGCGCGCCGCTGCAGGAGCCCGCCGTATATCGGGAAGCGGCACTCGCGCGAATAGTCCAGGAAGGGCAGGAAGCGCTCCACGTCGGCGCGCTGCATCAGTTCGGCGTCGATGCCGTTGAGACGCATCGTATTGCCCTTGCGCGCCAGCACGTCGAGCTGCACCGGGTTATGCGCCAGCACGAGCTGGCCGCGCTGCGACAGCATCACGTTGAAATTGAGCTCGTGCGACAGCCCTTCCCAGAGCTTGAGCGAATGCTCGAAGAACTCCGTATTGCCGGGCAGCAGGTAATTGGAGCGGACGATCGTCGTGTTGCGGCCGACGTTCCCCGAGCCGAGGTAGCCGCGCTCGAGCACGGCGACGCTGCGAATGCCGTGGCGCGCTGCCAGGTAGTAGGCGGTCGCCAGCCCGTGCCCGCCGCCGCCGACGACGACGACATCATAGGAGCCGCGCGGGCTCGCCGCCCGCCAGGCGCGCTGCCAGCGCGCCCCTGTCAGGGCACGACGCGCGAGCCCGAATGCCGAGTAGCGCGACAGGAGCTTCACGTCTTATGGCCGGCTCGGACCTGTGCGGCGGGATCCGTCCATGTTATAGAGAGACACGGGAGACGACAGCCCGAAATCCTGCGGGCAGGCGCAGAAAAACTGTCGGTCAGCTTCGTACAGTCCCGCTAAGCTCCGGCGGCAGGACCCAGCAGGTTCACCGCAAGCCAGCGAACGGGTGCCGTGTGCCGAAAAGTAATGCGCCGCAACATGGGGATGACTTCGGTTCGCCGAAGTGCGCCGCGCGCTCAGCGCGCCAGGACGGGATGGGGCTGCGCGGCGAGCCAATCGACAAACGCGCGCACGGCCGGATTGCGCTCGTTGGCACGGGTGTAGACGGCGCAGTAGTTGTACTGCAGCGGCAGCCGGTGGGCGAACGGAGTGACGAGCTCGCCCGCCGCCAGCTCGGGCTCCGCGAGGATCGACTGGCCGAGCACGATGCCGCAGCCGGCGCGCGCGAAGTCGATGCCGAGACTCGAAGTGTCGGTCGTGTGCCCGCGCTCGTGGCGCGGGCGCCAGGCGACGCCTTGCTCCGCGAGCCAGGTGCTCCAGTCGGGATACGACGAGAAGCCGACGCGCCAGGTCACGTGGATCAGGTCCTCCTCGTGGAGCGAGTCCGGGCGCGCCGGGTCGACCCGTCCGCTGCGCAGGAACTCCGGCCGGCACATCGGCGTCACGCTGTCGCTGCGGAAGGGCACCGAGACGAACTCGGGGTACAGCTGCTCGCCGTAGGAGAGGCGCACGTCGATCCGGTTGCGCAGGAAATTGACCGGATCCTCCTCGAGCCGCAGGTCGACGCGGATATCCGGGTGGGCCGCGAGAAACTGCGGCAGGTGGCGGTTGAGCCAGCGCACGCCCACCGAGGGCAGGACGCTGAGAATCAGCTTGGAGTGCAGCGCGCCTTCGCCGAGCCTCTCGGTCAGCTGCGCGAGCTCGTCCATCATGCCGGCGCTCACGGCCTGCACGGCAACGCCGACGTCGGTGAGCAACAGCTGGCTGTTGCGGCGGATGAACAGCTGCCGGCCGTAGAAATCCTCGAGCTTGCCGATCTGCTGCGCCACGGCCCCCGGCGTGACATTGAGCTCGGCAGCCGCGAGCACGAAGCTCCCGGCCCGCGCGCACGCCTCGAAGGCCTTGAGGGCGTTGAGTGGCGGGAGTTTGCGCGACACTTCAGGACGCCCTGCGGGGCGCGGCGCGTGCGAGTGGCTGGTGGTCCGGCACGCCGCTATGTTCGGCCAGATCGGCCAGGATGCCAAGAAAGCGGGAGATTGTCTCACTCGATATGATGTAAAGCGCCGCCAGCGCCGCTGGCCGATCGAAGAACGATTGCGGGGGGAAGTACCTTGAAGATCAATCCACGGGTTTCGAGCGCGGTCGCGGCGGTCCTCGGTACGCATGCCGCGGCAGTGGTCGCCGCCACTCCGGCCGCTACCGGACCGGGCGAGGCCGACACGAACGGTCTCGCCGAAATCATCGTGACGGCACAGCGCCGCGAAGAAAACATCCAGGACGTACCGATCACGATCCAGGCGCTGACCAGTGAGACGCTCAGCCAGCTGAACGTCGACACCTTCGACCAGTTCATCAAGTACCTGCCGAACGTCACGCAGGCGACCTACGGACCCGGACAGGGCGAGGTCTACATGCGCGGCCTCAGCGTGGGCGCGGTGGGCGGCGGCGGCAGTCAGGGCCAGGGGACATCCGACCAGTTTCCGGCGGTCGCAATCTATCTCGATGAGCAGTCGGGGCAGTTGCCGGGGCGCAACCTCGATGTCTACGCAGCCGATCTCGAACGTATCGAAGTGCTCGAGGGTCCCCAGGGGACGCTGTTCGGCGGCGGCGCGCTCACCGGCGTGCTGCGCTACATCACCAACAAGCCGAAGCTCAATACCACCGAGGCCGACGTCACCGCGGGTTACGGCACGACCGCACACGGCGACCCGAACTCCGGCCTGACCGCGGTGCTCAATGTGCCGCTGGTGACCGACCATCTGGCCGTGCGCGCCGTGATCTACAGCGACCGCCAGGGCGGCTACATTAACAACGTGCCCTCGACGTTCACGCGCGCCGGGACCGATGAAGGCTTCGCGAAGTACAACGGCGGCGTCGTTCCGGCGAACAGCCCGGTGATCAACAACTACAACCTGGTCCAGAACGCCATCAACCCGGTCACCTACACGGGCGGACGCCTCGAGGTGCTCGAGAAGATCGACGACGACTGGAATGTGCTGCTGAGCCAGTCCTACCAGAACATGGACGCGCAGGGCGTGTTCTACCAGATGCCGTACTCGTCCGAGGGCGAGACGTTCAACAGCATCGGGGCGCCGATCGGCTCGCAGCCGTTGCCGCCGCTGTCGGTGAACCTCTTCAATCCTTCCTACGACAAGGACCGGTTCGAAAATACCGCGCTGGTCGTCAACGGCAAGCTCGGCGACCTCAAGCTCGTCTACAGCGGCGCCTACCTGACGCGCAACGTCGAGCAGGTGCAGGACTACACGAACTACGCCCGCGGCGTGTTCGGCTACTACTATCAGTGCGTCGGTTATTCGACCAACCCGGCGACCGGCAAGTGCTATTCGCCGAGCACCACCTGGCAGGAGACGGAGCACAACACGCACCAGAGTCATGAGCTGCGGCTCAGCACGCCGGATGACTGGCGGCTGCGGGCGCTGGTCGGCGCCTACTGGGAAAATTACGTCATCCTCGACCAGGCGCATTGGTCATACGTGACCGTACCCACGTGCTCGCCGACCGGGCTCAACGTGAACTGCTTCCTGCCGCTCACGCCATGGCCCGGCTCGCCGGCGTACACGCCCGTGCCCCCCACGGGGTTCTTCGACGACGTCGAGCGCGGCTACAAGCAGCTGGCCGAGTTTGCCTCGGTGGACTTCGACGTCATCCCCAAGGTGCTCACCATCACGGGTGGAATCCGTCACTTCAGGTACAACGGCGACGAGACCGGGGGTGACGTCGGCAGCTTCTACTGCAAACAGTTCACGCCGACGACCTACTTCGGGTTCTGCCAGAATCCGTACGGCACGAACTTCGCGCTGCGCTCAACCGAGGTGACCAACACCGGCAGCAGGGGGCGAGCGGACGTCAGCTGGCACGTGCTGCCGGATTTCCTCCTGTACTACACCTGGTCGCAGGGCTTCCGGGCCGGCATGTTCAATCGCTCGACCTCCTGTCACCTGCCCGGGCCCGACGGCGTCGATCAGTTCTGCGTTCCGGCGACGACCGTGCCGGACACGGTCACCAACAACGAGGTGGGCTGGAAGAGCGAGTGGCTGAACCACCGGCTGCAGTTCAATGGCGCGATCTATCAGGAGAACTGGTCGAATGCGCAGACCCAGTTCTTCGATCCGCAGGCCGGTCTCGGAAATCTGGACTTCGGTATCAACGGGCCGAGCTACCGCGTGCGCGGAGTCGAGACGTTCCTGGTGACGCGCGTGACGCAGGGCCTCACCCTGCAGGGGGCGGCGTCCTGGAACAGCAGCACGCAGACCAACTCGCCGTTCCTCATCGACAACAATCCACAGAGCGTCAACTACGGCAAGCCCATCACCTCCATCCCGAATCCGTTCGGACCCGAGGGAAGCCCCACGGCCTACTCGCCGCCGTTCAGCGCCAATGCGCGGGCACGCTACGAGTGGGTCCTCGGCGACTACGGCGCGTTCGTCCAGGCGGGCGGAGTGCACCAGGCACATATGGTGTCGACGACCGGCAACGTTCCGGCCTACAACATGCCGGGATTCACGACCTATGACGCCGCGGTGGGTATCGGCAAGGGACCCTGGCAGGTGCAGCTCTACGGCCAGAACCTCACCGACGTGAACACCAGTCTTTCGACCGGCAGCGCCCAGTTCGTCGTGACGGAGGTTCCGCTGCGCCCACGGGTCATCGGCGTGCGATTCAGCTACGGGTACTCAGGGGAGTAGCGCAGCCGCTGCGGCCGGTAATTCGGTAGAATGACGGCTGGCCGATCGAAGGCCAGCCGCGCCGCTGCGCCCATTCGACTTTGGACGCTACCACTCACTCCCCGCCGCCCGCGCACATCGAGACGGAGATCCGCGGCATCCGCGAACTGCTCGAACGTCGCGAGTTCGACGCGGCGCTCGCGGCCGGTGAGACGCTCCTTGCGAAGGCGCCCGGCAATCGCGACGCGCTGTACGCCGTCGCGGTCGCGCAGCGTTACCTGCAGCGCATCCCCGCTGCGCTCGAGACGCTCGCGAGGCTGGAACGGGTCCACCCCGAGTACCCCCGGCTCTTCCAGGAGCGCGGCCACTGCTACGTCGCACAGCGGGCGGCCCCGCCGGCGATCGCGGCCTTCGAGCGCGCGGTCACGTTGAACTGGGCGCTGCCGGCAAGCTGGCACGCGCTGACCGTGCTGTATCGCATGGCGGGCCGGGCGTCGGAAGCCGAGAACGCCGCCGCGAATGCCGCAAGATTGGGCAGTCTGCCGCTCGAGATCGTCACGGCGCACAGCATGTTCGCCGATGGCGAGATTGCCGCGGCCGAAGATCTGGTGCGCGGTTATCTGCTGCGCCACGGCGAGGACGTCGAAGCGATGCGGCTGCTGGCACTGATCGGCGTGAAGCTCGACGTGCTCGACGACGCCGAGCTGCTGCTCGATAACGTGCTGGCGCGGGCGCCGGACTACCACGCCGCGCGCTACGATTACGCCACGGTGCTGGTGAAGCGCCACAAGCACCGGCAGGCGCTCGAACAGATGCAGCTGCTGCTGCGCGCCGAACCGGAGAGCCGCGCCTATCGCACCACCTTCGCGACCGTGTGCGCCGGTCTCGGCGATTACGACCGCGCGCTGCCGCTATACCGCGAGCTTCTCGCATTGCCGCCCGTCGACCCCGAGCTCCATCTCGCCATCGGGCATGCGCTCAAGACACAGGGCAGGACCGCCGAGGCCGTCGCGGCCTATCATGCCGCCGCCGCCGCGAGGCCGGCCTACGGGGATGCCTACTGGAGCCTCGCCAACCTCAAGACCTACCGCTTCAGCGACGCGGAGCTGAGGCGCATGGTTGCCGAGGAAGCAAACCCGGCCACGCCGTTCGTCGATCGCTTCCACCTGTGCTTCGCGCTCGGCAAGGCACTCGAGGATAGCGCACAGTATCGGGAATCGTTCGAATACTACGAACGCGGCAACGCGCTCAAGAAGACCGAGTGCCGCTATCGGCCCGGCATCACCGAGCGCAATACGCGCCTGCAGAAGGCCACCTGCACGAGCGAGTTCTTTGCCGCGCGAGCGGGCTACGGCTGCGACA
>JASHVF010000200.1 GCA_030039615.1 Gammaproteobacteria bacterium
AAAAAAGTGGCGGCGTGGCGGATCGACTGCTGATAGAGCGTATGCAGCATCGCGTGTCCGGTGCGGTCGGCCGCGGCGCAGGTGCGCTGTGCGATGCCCTTGCCGAAGTGCGTGGTCATGCCGCCGAACGGGCGCTGGTAGATGCGCCCCGTCTCGGTGCGCGAGAAGGGCACGCCGTAGTGCTCGAGCTCGATCACCGCCGCGGGCGCCTCCTTGCACATGAGCTCGATCGCGTCCTGGTCGCCGAGCCAGTCGGAGCCCTTGACCGTGTCGTACATGTGCCAGCGCCAGTCGTCCTCGCCCATGTTGCCGAGCGCGGCCGAGATGCCGCCCTGGGCGGCCACGGTGTGGCTGCGCGTCGGAAAGAGCTTGCTGATACAGGCGGTCGACAGCCCGCTCTCGGCGAGTCCCAGCGTGGCGCGCAGCCCCGCGCCGCCGGCGCCGACGACGATCACGTCGTAGGTGTGGTCGGTGAACTTGTAGGCGCTCACGCGCCGCCCCCGAGCGCCACCTTGAGGACCGCAAACACACCGGCGGCCGCAAGGAGTGCGTGCAGGTAGCTGAGCAGCGTCAGGGTCACGGTGCGGGCGCCGGGCGCGTGCACGTAGTCCTCGACGATCACCCGCACGCCGAGCTGCGAGTGCCAGGTGCCGACCAGTACCAGCAGAATGAGCAGCAGCGCGCTCGTACCGCCGCGCATCCAGGCGGCGAGCGTCGCGTAATCGAAGGACGGCAGCGCCAGGATCGAGACCGCGAACCACACGGTGAGCGGCACCAGCGCCACCGAGGTGAGCCGCTGCTGCCACCAGTGGTGCACGCCCTCCCTGGCCGAGCCGGCGCCGAGTACCCGCCGCAGCGGCGTGCGCAGGCTCATGGAGTGCGGCCCGCGCTCGCGAACACGCACCAGCCGACGGCGAGCATCAGCACGATGCTGACGATCACCACCAGCCAGGCGCTGCGCTCCGACTGCGCGCGCTCGAGGCCGCGGCCCGTGTCCCACACCAGGTGGCGGATACCCGCCACCAGGTGATAGCAGAAGGAGACGATGAGGGCGGCGTACAGGAGCTTCATCAGCGGCTGCGCCAGCAGGCGCTCGGCGCGCGCGAGCGTCAGCGGTCCGCCGGCGACCGCCGTCAGCCAGTACACCAGCAGCACCAGACCGAGCGACAGTCCGACGCCGGTGAGGCGATTGAAGATGGAGGTCGCGAGCGTGTACCGGGTCATCCGGTACACCGTCAGGTGCGGTGACAGCGGGCGCGGCGGCATAGACTAAAAGTCGATGCAGCGGCCGTTCTTCTCCCAGTCGCCGAAGCGGGTCGGGTCCGGCCCTGCCACGCCGCCAAGCTCGCGCGGGCGCCGCGGCGCCGTCGCGCCGGGCTGCGCCGGGTCGGTGACGGGATTGGCAGACGGGGGAGGAGCGGGGGCGGCGGACGGAGGCCTTCCCGGCCCCTTGCTTTGCGGCGTCGACATACCTATTTAGTCTGCCAGAATTCGCGGGTCCCGGCCAACGGAAAGCCAAGGAAAAACAACGCTCAACTCCATGTACGCCCCCTGGAATCTGCTGAGCCTCGAGCAACTGGGCGCGCTGCGCGCCCGGGGACGCGACGTCGTACCGTTCCTGCAGGGGCAGCTGTCCGCGGACGTCTCGCGTCTGAGCGCCGAGCGTTCGCTCCTCGCCGGCTACCACAACCCGCAGGGCCGCGTGCTCGCGCTGCTGCGTCTCATCGAGCTCGAGCCGGGCGAGGTGCTCGCAGTGCTGCCGCGCGAGCTCGCGGCGACCGTGCTCAAGCGCCTCGCGGGATTCATTCTGCGCTCCAAGGTCGAGCTCGCCGATGTTTCCTCCGCGTGGCGCTTCCACGGCCTGCTGCAGGTCGGCGGCGCTGCGGAGCCCGCGCCTGCATTTGCCGCTCTCCTGCCGCTCGCCGCCGGTGGCTGCGCGCGGCTCGGCGAGACACGCGCGCTGCGCCTCGGCGGGCCTCCGCCCCGCTGGCTGCTCGCCACGCCCGCCGAGCAGACCGCAGCCGCGCCCGGACTCGGGTTCGACGGGTGCCAGGCGGCGCCCCTCGAGCACTGGCAGCGCCTCAACGTCGCTGCCGGCGAGCCCCAGGTGTACGCGGCGACCTCCGGCGAGTTCGTCGCGCAGATGCTGAACCTCGATGCACTCGGCGCGATTGCCTTCGACAAGGGGTGCTATACGGGCCAGGAGGTCATCGCCCGTGCCCACTACCGCGGGCGCGTGAAGCGGCGGCTGCAGCGCTTTCACACCGCCGCGCCGCAACTGCTCGCGCCCGGCGATAGCGGTGAGCTTGGCGATGGACGCGCGTTCCGGGTCGTGGAGGCGGTGCGGGCAGTCGACGGCGGCTGCGAGTTCCTCGCGGTGGCACCGCTCACCGCCGGCGCGATTGGCGAGGAAGCGAAGGCCGCCGCTACACTGCGCGTCGCGGCCACCCAACTCCCCCTGCCTTACGAGCTACCCGAATGACCGCTACAACTCATGCCGGCGGCTGCCTGTGCGGCGCGGTTCGCTACCAGGTCACCGGCCCCTTGAGGCCGGTGGTGCTCTGCCACTGCACGCAGTGCCGGCGCAGCACCGGCCACTTCCTGGCCGCGACGGCGGCGCGGCACCGTGACTTTCGCCTGACGAGCGAGACGGGGCTGCGCTGGTACGTATCCTCGGATGCGGCGCGGCGCGGGTTCTGCGGCGAATGCGGTTCCACGCTCTTCTGGCAGGCCAACGGGCGCGACTACGTCTCGATCGCCGCCGGCACGCTCGATGGCGCTACCGGCCTGACGAGCGCCTGCCACATCCACGTGGCCGACAAGGGCGATTACTACTCGATCGACGACGGCCTGCCGCAAAGCCGGGACGGCCACTTCGCGGTGCCGATTCCCCCGCCCGGATGATCCGCACCGGGCAGCCTCACGCTTCCGGGCGCATGTGCGGAAAGAGGATCACGTCGCGGATCGAGGGCGAGTCGGTGAAGAACATGACCAGGCGGTCGATGCCGACGCCAAGACCCGCCGTCGGCGGCATGCCGTACTCGAGCGCGCGCACGTAATCGGCGTCGTAGAACATCGCCTCCTCGTCCCCCTGCTCCTTGCGGGCCACCTGGGCGCGGAAGCGCGCCGCCTGGTCCTCCGGGTCGTTGAGCTCGGAGAAGCCGTTGGCGATCTCGCGGCCGGCGATGAAGAACTCGAAGCGGTCGGCGATGAACGGATCCGCGTCGTTCGGCCGTGACAGCGGCGACACCTCGACCGGGTAGGCGTACACGAAGGTCGGATCGAGGAGCCTGGCTTCCGCGGTCTTCTCGAACAGCTCGATCTGCAGCTTCCCCGGCCCATCGTCGCGGTGGTATGCGATGCCCAGCTGCTCGCAGCGCTTGCGCAAGTAGGTCAGGTCGCGCAGCGACAG
>JASHVF010000022.1 GCA_030039615.1 Gammaproteobacteria bacterium
GCAGCGCGCAGCTGCGACTCTACGTGCGCGGCAACCGCCGCGACGCGCTGCGCTACGCGCGCTGGATGCTCGAGCGGCTCACCGGGCTCTACTCCCAGGGCGAGACTCCCCACATGCCGTTATGAGGCGGCTGCGCGCGCTCGTCGTGGTGCACGCGAGCCTGGTGCCGCCGGAAAGTCTCGAAGGCCACAGCGACAAGGAAATCGAAGAGTGGCGTACCGAGTACGACGTTACCTCGACGCTGCGCAAGCTCGGCCATGATGTACGCTGCGTCGGCGTACTCGACACGCTCACGGAGCTGCGCAGCGCGATCGCCGACTGGGAGCCGGACATCGTCTTCAACCTGCTGGAGGAGTTCGACGGCATCGTCACCTACGACCAGCACGTGGTGGCGTTCCTCGAGCTGCTGCGCCAGCCGTACACCGGCTGCAACCCGCGCGGACTGCTGTTGTCGCGCGACAAGACCCTCGCCAAGCAGCTGCTCGCCTTCCATCGGATCGCCACGCCGCAGTTCAGCGTGTTCCGGCGCGGTGCGCGCATTCATCTGCCGCGCAAGCTGCGCTTCCCGCTGTTCGTCAAATCAACCGTGGAGGACGCCTCGCTCGGCATAGCCCAGGCCTCGGTGGTCGAGGATGCGGCGCGGCTGAAGGAGCGCATCGAGTTCGTGCACGAGCAGATCAAGTCCGACGCCCTGGTGGAGGAGTACATCGAGGGGCGCGAGCTGTACGTCGGCGTCATGGGCAACGAGCGCCTGACGCGCCTGCCGGTGTGGGAGATGGTGTTCGGCTCGATGCCGGACTCGCTGGCCGCCATCGCCACGCGCAAGGTGAAGTGGGACAAGCGCTACCAGGCGAAGTACGGCATCACCACGCACGCCGCGGCGGATCTGCCGCCGGCCGTGCTCGCCGCGCTCGACCGGCTGTCGCGGCGCATCTATCGGGCGCTCGGCATGTCCGGCTATGCTCGCATGGATTTCCGGGTCAACCCCCAGGGGCAGGTCTACGTGCTGGAAGCGAACGCCAATCCGAATCTGGAAGCCGCCGAGGACTTCGCCGAGTCGGCCGGCGCCGCCGGCATGTCCTACGGCGAGCTGCTCGAGCGCCTCATGGACCTCGGTCTCAAATACCGGGCGCAGTGGCGCGCCACCTATGGTTAGGGGCGGGCGTCGGGTCGGGCCCGCCGCCCTCGCGGCCGCGCTCGGCTGCGGCGCGCTGCTCGCGCTCGGCGGCTGCGCGGGTGGCGGGGCTGCCAAGGGGCGCCAGTTCACCGAGAACAACCTGCTGCTGATGCTCACGATACTGCCGGGCCGTTACGACAACAGCGCGCAGGCCGAGCTCGACGTGCGCAACAACGTCCATCCGCAGCACGAGTCGGTGGTGCTGATCATCACCCACGTGTACGCGCCGCGCCTCGGCAAATACGTTTACTACGCTCAGGAAGCCGCCGCCGACAACCCGAACCGTATCCTCGCCCAGAGGGTGTGGGCCTTCGAGCTCAAGGAGAAGCGCGGCGTACAGCAGACGCTCTACGAGCTCGTCGAGCCGGCGCGCTGGCGCGACGGCTATCTCAACAAGGATCTGTTCACCGCCCTGCAGTTCGAGGATGTGCAGCTCGAGGCCTGCAAGCTCCTGTGGGTCAAGAACGGCGACACCTTCACGGCCGCGAACGATCCGAAGATCTGTCCCGCGAGCGCCGCCTCCAGCACGGTGCCGGAGATTGAGCTGACCGCGGGCGGCATCTCGATCAGGGATTATAAGTTCGTGCGCAAGGGGCACTGACCGGGCCCTACAGCGCGCCGCTTCCGTCCGCCCCGCAGTTGCCGGATTTCAGTTTTTCAGGTGGGAGTCGAGCCCCGGCGCTTTCATTTCGATGGAGCGCTCGGCTGGTGAGGTGAGTCCTGCAGGTGCGAGTCGAGCCAGTCGAGCACGGCGTGATGCCACTGGATGCTGTCGGCGGGCTTGAGCACCCAGTGATTCTCGTTGGGGAACACCAGCAGGCGGCTCTCGATGCCGCGCCGCTGCAGCGCGGTGAACACCGCGAGCCCCTGCGAGTACGGAATGCGAAAGTCCTGCTCGCCGTGGATGACCAGCATCGGGGTGCGCCAGTTGCTGACGAAGTTGGCGGGATTGAACTTCTCGTAGAGCTGCGGGGCGTCGTAGTACGTGCCGGCCATTTCCCATTCGGGAAACCACAGCTCCTCGGTCGAGTAGTACATCATGCGCTGGTCGAAGACGCCGTCGTGGCTCACGATGCAGCGGAAGCGATCCGGCCAGTTGCCCTCGATCCAGTTCATCATGAAACCGCCGTAGGAAGCGCCGAGCGCGCACACCCGCGTGCCGTCGAGCCACGGGTAGCGCTCGAGCGCCGCGGCGAGTCCCTGCTGCAGGTCGATGAGCGGTTTGCCGCCCCAGTCGCGGCTGATGGAGTCGGTGAATGCCTGTCCATAGCCGGTGGAGCCGTGGAAGTCCACGCCCACCACGCCGTAGCCGTGAGCGGCAAAGACCTGCATGTTCCAGCGATAGTGCCACTCGTTCCCCATGCTGCCCTGCGGGCCGCCATGCACGATGAACGCCACCGGAAAGCGCCTGCCCGGCTGATAGCCGTAAGGCTTCACCAGGTAGCCGTAGACCGTCTCGTCGTTCCAGCCCTTGAAGCTGAATTGCTCGAACTCGCCCAGGGCTCGTGCGGCCATCAGCTCGTGATTCACGTCGGTGAGGCGCTGCAACGCGCCGCCGCGTGCCGGCAGCAGATACAGGTCGTGAGGTCCGGCGAGGCTGCCGCGGCTGACCACGATCGCATCGCGCCCGACGGTGTAGTCGGCGACTTCGCCGTCGCCGAGCAGCTTCAGCGGCTTGCCCGTAGCGACGTCGATCGAGTAGAGCGCGCGCTGGCCGAGCTCGTCCACGGTGGCGAGCAGATGCCGTCCGTCCGGCATCGCCCCGAGGCGCGCCACCGAGCGGTCCCAGGAAGCGGTGAGCGCCCGCGCGCTGCCGGTGCGCGCGCTGCGCAGCATCACGTGGAAGCGGTCGGATTCGAAGCCGGGCCGGTCCTGCGCGAGCCAGGCGAGGTCGCCGTTCGCCAGGAAGACCGGCTGCGCATCCCAGGCGGGGTTGTCTGCGGTGAGGTTGACCGGGCGTGCGGAGCCGTCGACCGGCGCCTGATAGAGGTCGAAGTTCGTCGACCAGGGCTCACTGTGGCCGGCGATGCGCGCCGAGAACACCAGCGTGGCGCCGTCGGGACTGAACGCGTAGTCCTCATCGCCGCCGAAGGGCTTGCCCGGGATGTCCGCATCCATGTCCTGCGACACGTCGACCGGCACGCCGGCGCGGCCGTCGGCGCCGAGCCGCGCGGTGAACAGGTGCGAGCGCGTGCCATCGCTCCAGGTATCCCAGTGGCGCACGAACATCCGGTCGTAGACGCGACCGCTCGCCTTGCTCTTCTGCGCGGCATCGAGGCGTGTCCTGGTGCAGGCGAGATCGGCGCACTCCGGAAACACCGCCATGGAGAGCGCCAGCAGGTCGGCGCGCGGCGATACCTTCAGCGAGCCGACGTCGAGCGGATAGTCGGTGACGCGCTGCGCCGCGCCCAAGGCGGCCGACAGCCGCCACACCTGCGAGCTGCCGCTGCGCTCGGAGAGGAAATAGAGCGTGCGCGAGTCGGGCGCCCAGCGCGGGCTCGAGTCGTTCGACTTGCCGTCGGTGAGGCGCGCGGGACCGCCGCCGCCCTTCAGGTCGAGCAGCCAGAGACTCGTGCGCCCCTTGTTGGCTTCCAGGTCGGTCTCGCGCTGCACGTAGGCGAGGTAGCGCCCGTCGCCCGAGAGCTGCGGGTCGCTGACCCGTTTCAACACCACCAGGTCCTCGACGGTGAAGGGCGCGAGCGGTGCGCCGTGCGCGAGCGGCACGCAGGCGAGGGCGAGCGCACAGAGGGACGAGCGGGCGGCAAACACGCGCACGGGCATGCAGCTCTCCTGATGGATCAGCCGACTTCCTCGCTGGCGATGATCCAGGGCTCGGCGCGCGCCCCCTGCAGCCACTCCTGCAGCGGGCCGTCCTCGAGCACGGTCGCCATGTACCAGCGCGCAGTGTCGGAGACGCGCGCTCCATAGGTGTTGAAGCGCAGCACCACCGGCGCGTACATGGCGTCGGCGATGGTGTACTCGGCGCCGAACAGCCACGGACCGCCGGCGCCGAAACGGTGGCGGCAATCGTTCCACAGCTCATCGATCCGCTCCACGTCGGCCGCCAGCGCCGCGGGAATGGCCGTGCGGCGGTTGCGCGCCCGCGCGTTCATGGGCCAGAGCGTCCTCAGGGTCTGGAAGCCGGAGTGCATCTCGGCGGCGATCGAGCGCGCCACGGCGCGCGCCTCGCTGGCGGGCGGCCAGCCGCGGCCGGTGAGCTCGGCCGCGTACTCGCAGATCGCGAGCGAGTCCCACACGGCGAGCGCGCCGGCGCGCAGCACCGGCACTCGCCCGCTCGGACTGTGAGCCTCGATCTGCTCGTGCGTGCTGGCCTGGTCGAGCGGAATCACCACCTCCTGGAACGGCACGCCGAGGTGCCTGAGGGCGATCCAGGCGCGCAGCGACCACGAGGAGTAGTTCCTGTTGCCGATGGCCAGGGTGAGCTGTGCCACTACGGTGGTAACCTTCGAGTCGTGCTGAACGACGTGCGCGCCGTCGCGTTTGACCTCGATAATACACTCTGGGACGTCGAGCCGGTGCTGGCGCGCGCCGAGGAGCGCCTGCTCGGCTGGCTCAAGCAGCACTGCCCGCGTATTCCGCAGCAGGTGTCTCTCGCCGACATGCGCGCGGCGCGTGAGGAGCTGGCGCGCGCCGAGCCGCACAACGCACACGACGTGACTTACCTGCGCCTCACGGCGCTCGAGCGCCACGCGCGCGAGTGCGGCTACGGCGCCGAGGTCGCGGCGCGCGCCTTCGAGGTATTCCTGGCCGCGCGCTGCGAAGTGGACATCCTGCCGGACGTGCGCCCGGCGCTCGCGCGCCTCAGGAGCGCCTATGCGCTCGCCTCGCTCAGCAATGGCAACGCCGACCTCGCGCGCATCGGGCTCGACGGTGCGTTTGCGCTCTCGCTCAATGCCCGCCAGATCGGCGCCGGCAAGCCCGAGCGGCGTTGCTTCGAGCAGCTGGCGTACGGACTCGGGCTCGCGACGCGCGACCTTCTCTATGTCGGCGACGACCCCTGGCTCGACGTCGCGGCGGCGCGCGGCGCCGGCTGCCGCAGCGCCTGGATGAACCGCCGCGCCAGCCTCTGGCCGGCGCAGCTCGAGCCGGCGGATATCAGCGTGCGCGACTGTGGGGAGCTTGCGACGCTGCTCGGCACCTGAGGCGCGCCGGGCGGTTTCAGGCCGGCAGTGGCCGGCCGCGCGTCTCGACTACCACGAACCACGAGACGATTGCCGCCAGCAGCGGCACCGCGCCGAGCCACAAGAGCACCTGCGTCAGAGCCGCGCCCGAGCCGCCGGCCGCCGCCGCTACGGAGCCGACCACGTAAGGCCCGAAGGCCGCGAGTACCCGCCCGGTGTTGTAGCAGAAGCCCGCACCGGTGGCGCGCACCCGCAGCGGGAACAGCTCCGGTAGATAGAAAGTAAAGGCGCCGAACACGCCGTACACCCCCGCGCCCACGAGGAACAGCAGCGTGAGGCGCGTGTAGGGCTCGAGGGAGAGCCCGAAGGTCGCGAACAGGGCGAGCCCGGAGTAGAGGAAGTAGGCCACGAACATCGGCCGGCGGCCGAGGCTGCGCGCCAGCGGCCAGGCGGCGAAGGTGCCGATCAGGCCGCCGAGATTGAAGCAGGTGGAGGCGTGCGCCTGCCACGATGCGGCGAGCGCCTGTGCCTCGGAGCTGCCGAGCCCCGCGGCCCTCGCGGCCTCGGCCGCGAGGCTGCTGCCGAAGAGCGGCACGAAGGCGTTGCAGCCCCACCAGCCGAGGATCGCGACCGCGGCGACGAACAGTCCGCCCCAGGTGGC
The DNA here is from genome assembly GCA_030039615.1 of Gammaproteobacteria bacterium. GTDB lineage: Bacteria > Pseudomonadota > Gammaproteobacteria > Steroidobacterales > Steroidobacteraceae > 13-2-20CM-66-19. The sequence goes on from JASHVF010000022.1 coordinate 5,981, forward strand.
GCGGCGCATGCCCGGGGCGAACAACTCGCGCGGGCCCGAGGCGCGCGCGCTGGCGCGGCTCGCCTGCCAGCGCTCGCTCTCGCGCAGGAACAGTCGCACGCACACCGCCAGCACCACCGGCAGCAGTCCCGCCAGGAATACATAGCGCCAGGAGCTCTGCGGCTGCCCGGCGAGCCACACGCCCGTGATGCGGTAGTTGACGAGGCCGGCGAGGATCACGCCGAGAGGCGAGCCGGTCTGCATGATGACCCCGGCCTGGACGCGGCGATTCTCGGGCACGACCTCCGCGACCAGCGAGGCGCCGATCGCCCACTCGCCGCCGATACCGAGCGCGGCGAGCGCGCGGCACAGGATGAGCTGCCCGATGTTGGTTACGAACGCACAGGCGCCGGTGCCGAGGGCGTAGATCGCGATGGTGAGAAACAGCGCGCGCTTGCGGCCGATGCGGTCCGCCGCCCAGCCGCAGGCGAAGCCCCCGAGCGCCCAGCAGATGAGCAGCGTCGAAGTGATGGCGCCGTTCCAGTAGGCGACGGCTGCCTTGGTCGCGGCGGAGTCGGCGGGCAGATGCAGCAGCGCCGGGATGCAGTTGCGCGCCACGAAGTTGAACAGCACCGCGTCGTAGACGTCGAGCCCCCAGCCGGCCCAGCCCGCCGCGATCACCAGCCAGTGATAGCCCGACAGGCCGAGCCAGGCCCCCTGTGAGGCAGTTAACGAATTCGGCTGCACGCTGAGCCCCCGCCGCCGCAGTCAGCACTCGCGCGAGTGCGCTGCCAGTCTCGTTAACGGAGTTTAACTCCCGTTCGGCGTAGCGCGTCACAGAATGGATGCGGGACTTGGAGAGAGCCTGTCCCGGGCCGTTACACATGGTGAGGAGGTGGCGGACCATGAGTGCCGAAGCGGAGCGCGTGGTAGCGGTGGCGAACCTGGAGGAGTTCTTCAGGGACAGCCTGCATGGCGCCCTCGAGCGCGCCCATGTGGCGATCGAGGACCAGACCGAGCACTACGTCGTCAATCTGCTCACGCTGTTCTCGCGCTCCGAGGCGCTCTACGACGGCGCTGCCGGCGCGGTGCGCCTCAAGCCGCTCGTCGTCATGCTGTGCGAGGCGCTCGAGGCACCGAGCGCGAGCGAGCGCAACCGCGCCCTGCAGCGCCTCGGCGACGTGTCGCTGTTCGTCGCGGGGTTCTTCGCGCGCAGCTTCGATGCGCGTCTCATCGACATCGACTACCACATCGCCATGGGCGGACGCGCCTACGGCGAGCTCGCGCACTCGGTGGCGCGCGGCCGCGGCCGTGTGCTCGGCGCGGTGTTCGCCGAGCTGTCGGCGAAATTCCAGCCCATGGTGGACGCGCTCAACGACATCAGCGAGACCTCCTACCGGCACGGCGACCAGGACGTGCTGCGGCTCTACGAGCTGTGGCTGAAGACCGGCAGCGCGCGCTGTTACTCGATCCTCGGGCGCCTCGGCGTCACGCCGACGCGCGAGCGCGGCGCCATCAGCCGCGAGCACTGATATGACTTGCTCGGGATCGCAACGTCCCTGTTGCGCCCCTCGCGCGGCGAGCCAAAAGCGCGGTTTTGGCTCGCCGCTCGCCGCCTGCGGCGGCGGGCACCTCCGCGTGCCTGCGGCGAATTCGTAGGGGCGCACCATGCTGCTGACGCGCCTGCAGGAGCTGATCGGCGGCATCTACGACGTGCGCGTGGCGTACGACGTCTACGACTTCCTGGTCACCGACCGCGGACAGCTGCCGCGCGCACCGCACGGCGGCCTCGCCGACGAGGAGTTGATCGTCGCGCAGAGCGCCGACGGCAGCGAGATGGCGCTGTCGCTGTACCTCGACCCGGCGCTGCTCGAGCGCCTCGCCGGCGCCGACCCGCTGATCGAGCTCAACGCCGGCAACCTGGCCGACTGGTGGACGGCGCTCGAAGGGGTGAGCCACTTCCTCTACCTCGCCTGGAATGCCGCACACGACAAGCCGGTGTCGCTGCTCGAGCTCGAGATGCAGGCCGAGGTCGACAAGTACGTGGCGAGCTACTGGCTCATGCGGCGGCAGTACCCGGAGCATTTTCCGCGCGAGCTGCGGCGCGCGCTGTTCGAGCGCACGCGGCTGGATCCACGGCTGGCGGCGCAGCGGCGGCGGCTCTATGCCGAGGCAAGCGATTATGCGGGGCGCTTCTGCCGGCGCCTCGAGCGGCGCCTGGCGTGCGCCGCGCACGGCGAGCGCGAGGTGCTCACGGAGCTGCGGCGCTTCTACCGGCTGACCAACGCGCGCAAGCGCGCGCACATCGAGCGGATTTCCTAGTCGTCGTCGCGGGGCTTGCGCGCCTCGAGCTCGCGCTTCATCTTGATCCACTCGGAGAGCTTGCGCAGGTCGGTACGCGTGGTGTTGCCCGGATTGGGCGGCGTCACGGCGCGGCGCGCGTACGGATCGAAGCTGTCCTCGACCTTGAGGCTGAGCTCCGGATTGCCGAGGATCTCGAGCACCGGACGCTGGTAGTCATCGGGCGCGTCGCGCCACTCGACCGAAGCCTGGCCGCGGTCGTCGTGCACGACCCGACCGATGCGGCGCCGCTCAGCCTCGGCCGGTGCAGCGGAGGTCGGCTGCGAGGCTCTCTTTTTGTCGTGCTCGTCCACGGATTATGGTTACCGATATACGACGTGCTTCACGTTTCGCAGCCTAACCTTGTCCGCCGCCCGCATTCTGCGACGTACGTCACGGATCAATTGGCGACAACTGTGGACGTTATGGCAAAGCGCGCGCGCAGCAGTCCGATGACGGTCTTGGCGTCGGTAATTGTGCCGTCGAGCGCCCATTGGCAGGCTGTTTCGAATGGCAACCAGTGGATTTCGATCACTTCGGCGCGCTCGTGCGCCGTGCTGGCCGGGGCGATTGCGGTGGCGAGGTAGAGGTGCAGGACTTCGGTGAATACTCCGGGCGAGGACAGGCAGGTGCCGAGCCCATGCCAATGGCGCGCCAGCACGCCGGCCTCCTCGGCGAGCTCGCGCTGCGCGGTGTGAAGCGGCGGCTCGTGCGGCTCGAGCTTCCCGGCCGGCAGCTCCCACAGCCAGCCGCCGGCCACGTAGCGGTACTGGCGCAGCAGGCACACCCGCCGCGCGCCATCCACGGCCACGGCGGCCGCGCCGCCCGGGTGATGCACCACCTCGAGCTCGGCGCGGTGGCCGTTCGGCAGCACCACCGAATCGGTGGTGACGCGGATGACACGGCCGGTGAAATGCACGGTCTGACTATCGGGTTTCATAACACTCACCGTCGGCTCTGGCGGCGGCGCTTGCCGGTCGTCAGGCGCTCTCGGCCGCGAGTATAGTCGGCGCGCCCATGGCCACCACTGCGCACCTCGAGAAGCTCAACGCCGCACAGCGCAAGGCGGTGACGCACGGCGAGCCGCTGCCCGAGAAGGGCTTCGCCGCGGGGCCGCTGCTGATCGTCGCCGGCGCCGGCACCGGCAAGACCGACACGCTGGCGCACCGCGTCGCCCACCTCGTGATCCACGGCGTCGACCCGGCGCGCATCCTGATGTTGACCTTCACGCGCCGCGCCGCGCAGGAGATGCGCCGCCGTGCGCACGAGATCACCAAGCAGGCGCTCAATGAGTCGATGGGCGGCGTCAGCGCCACGATCTCGCAGCGCCTCTCCTGGGCCGGCACGTTCCACTCCATCGGCAACCGCCTGCTGCGTCACTACGCCGGCCACCTGCAGCTCGACCCGCACTTCAGCGTGATCGATCGCGGCGACGCCGCCGATCTCATGGACAGCCTGCGAGCGGAGCTCGGCCTGGCGGCGCGCGATCAGCGCTTCCCGCGCAAGGACACCTGCCTGGCGATCTACTCCAACCGCGTCAACACCCGCACCCCGCTCAAGGAGACCCTCGCGCAGCACTACCCCTGGTGCGCACAGTGGGAGGCGGAGCTGACGGCGCTGTTCCGCGGCTACGTCGAGCAGAAGCAGCACGCGCGTCTGCTCGATTACGACGACCTGCTGCTCTACTGGCACGGCATGATGTCCGAGGCGCGCCTGGCGCAGCACATCGGTGCGCACTTCGACCACGTGCTGGTGGACGAGTACCAGGACACCAACCGCCTGCAGGCCGAGATCGTGCATGCCATGAAGCCCGACGGCTCCGGGCTCACCGTCGTGGGCGACGACGCGCAGGCGATCTACTCGTTCCGGGCGGCGGCAGTGGAGAACATCCTCGGGTTCGCCGAGCGTTTCCAGCCGCGCGCCGAGGTGGTCACGCTGGCGCAGAACTACCGCTCCACCCAGCAGGTGCTCGACGTCGCCAACGCGGTGATGGGCGAGGCGCCGCGCGCCCAGCGCAAGTATCTGCTGTCGGTGCGCGGCCAGGGAACGCGGCCGCGCGCGGTGACGGTCGACGAGCTGCAGACCCAGGCGGAGTACGTTCGCAGCGAGGTGCTGCGGCGGCGCGAGGCCAACGTGCCGCTGCGCCGCCAGGCGGTGCTGTTCCGCAGCGCCAGCCACAGCGACGTACTCGAGGTCGAGCTCAGCAAGCACAAGATCCCCTACGTCAAGTACGGCGGGCTGAAATTCCTCGAGGCGGCGCACGTCAAGGACCTGCTGTCGGTGCTGCGCTGGGTCGACAACCCGCGCAACACGCTGGCCGCCTTCCGCGTGCTGCAGCTGCTGCCGGGGATGGGCCCTGTGAACGCCGCGGCGGCCATCGAGCACCTGGAGGCGGGCGGTTACTCGTTCGAGTCACTGCGCAGCTTCAAGCCGCCGCAGACCCACGAGATGGACTGGCGGCGGCTCATCGACCTGTTGCAGGGGCTCTCGGACCCGCAGCTGCAGTGGCAGGGTCAGGTGAACCAGGCGCGCGGCTGGTACCAGAAGCACTTCGAGCGGATCTACGAGCATTTTCACACCCGGCTCGGCGACCTCGATCAGCTCGAGCAGCTCGCCGGGCAGTATCCCTCGCGCGAACGCTTCGTCACCGAGCTGACGCTCGATCCGCCGCACGCCACCAGCGATCTGTCCGCGCGGCCGACGCTGGAAGAGGACTTCCTGGTGCTCTCCACGATTCACTCCGCCAAGGGCATGGAGTGGGACACGGTCTACGTGCTGAACGTAGTGGACGGCAGTTTCCCTTCGGAGTTCTCCACCGGCCGGCCGGAGCTCATCGAGGAGGAGCGGCGGCTGCTGTATGTGGCGCTGACGCGCGCGCAGAACGACCTGGCGCTCGTCATGCCGCTCAAGTTCCATCTCACGCAGCAGTCCCGCCAGGGAGATGCGCACGTGTACGGCGGCCGCAGCCGCTTCATGACCGAGAAGGTGCTGAAGATGCTCGACGCCACCACCTTTCAGGGCTCGAGCAGCGCCGGCGGCGACCTGCAGGCGACGGGCGAGCAGCAGGTGAGCGTCGACGTCGGCGCGCGGCTGCGCGATATGTGGTAGCGACGCCGCCTCAGCGGGGCGGATGCTCGCTACTTCGCGGGCTTGACGAACTTGAGCGTGAAGCGATCGCTCTCGCCGATGGCGGCGTACTTGTCGCGGTCCTTGTCGCCCAGGCGGTAAGTCGGCGGCAGCGTCCACACGCCCTGCTCGTAGTCCTTGGTGTCCTTCGGGTTGGCGTTCACCTGCGAGCTCGCCTCGAGTCGGAAACCCTGCGCCTCGATCAGCTTGATCGCATAGTCCTCGTTCACATAGCCGCTCTTCGCCTGCGGATCCTGCGGCGCGGCCGGATTGCCGCGGTGCTCGACCACGCCCAGCACGCCGCCGGGCTTGAGCGCGCGGTACAGCGTGGCGAAGGCCGCGGCCGCCTCATCGCGCGCCATCCAGTTATGGATGTTGCGGAAGGTGAGCGCCATGTCGAGCGACCCCGGCGGCACCACATCGCCGCCGTCGAGCGGGAAGTTCACCACCGCCACGCGGTCGTAGAGCTCGGGGCGCGCCGCCAGCTTCTGCCGGTATTGCTCTTCGAGGTGCGTGACGTACTGGCTCCCGGGATCGGGCCCGATGACAGCGGCGTAGTACTTGCCCTTGTCGCGCAGCAGCGGCGCCAGCACTTCCGTGTACCAGCCCGGCTCGGGCCACACCTCGAGCACAGTCATCTCGGGGCGGATGCCGAAGAACAGCAGCGTGGCCTTCGGATGCCGGTAGCGGTCGCGCGCGCGGTTCTCCTCCGAGCGCTGGTCGCCGGCGAGGATGCGGTCGAGAGCGAGCGAGGTCGTCTGGCGCGTGCTGTAGGTCGCGCAGGCGCTCGCCAGCACCAGGCAGGCGATGATCGCCTTGCAAAAAAACCCCGCAGAGTGCGGGGTTCTTCTACGCTGCAGGACCAGGCGCCGGACCGTCAGCGACGGAAGGGGCCGCCGCCCTGGCGCGGACGCTGCGGGCGCTCCTGCGCCTCGTTCACGCGCAGCGGCCGGCCGTTCATCTGAAAGCCGTTGAGGGCCTGGATTGCCGCCTGCGCCTCGTTCTGGGGCATGTCGACGAAACCGAAGCCGCGCGGCTTGCCGGTCTCCCTGTCATTGATGAGCTTGACAGACTCCACCTTGCCATGGCGCTCGAACAAGGTCTTCACGTCCTGCTCGGTTGCGTTGAAGGGCAGATTGCCTACGTAAATCGTCGTCACTGGGAAGTCTCTCTATGAAAATGCGGACAACGGCGGCGGCTAAGCGTCGGTCGCATGTACCGCGTGAATCAAACAGGTCAAGGCTTCAAGGCACACGATCGGCAGTGTTTCAGTCAATGCGCAGCGCTTGGGCCGGCGGCCTGCACCTGCGTTCGCGCACGGATGAGAGGCGCGGGGCGGGAGAGGAGGTCAAACACATTCGTACAAAGCGCACTCAACCACGACGGATACGAACGCCCGTGTCATGCTACTCCCGGCCCCCGCGGGACGCAAACCTGAGGGTTTTGGATGGAGGCCTTTCTGGTATCGGCCGGCGCGGTGGCACTGGCCGAGCTCGGCGACAAGACGCAGTTGCTCGCCCTGCTGCTGGCGGCGCGCTTTCGTGCGCCGCTGGCGGTGATCGCCGGGATCGTCACGGCGGTGATCGCCAACCACCTGATGGCCGCTGCGGTCGGCACGCTGCTCGCGAGCGTGCTGTCGCCGGCGGTGCTGCGCTGGCTGCTGGTGGCGTCGTTCGTCGTCACGGCTGTCTGGATGTTGGTTCCCGACAAGGAGCCGGCGGCCGGCGAGCGGCCGGCGCGTTTTGGCGCCTACGGCACCACCGCGCTGACATTCTTTCTGGTCGAGATGGGCGACAAGACACAGATCGCCACGCTGGCGCTCGCCGCGCGCTATCACGCCCTGCTGCCGGTGGTCGCCGGCACCACGCTCGGCATGCTGCTCGCCAACGTGCCGGTGGTGCTGCTCGGCCGGGTGGTCGCCGAGCGCATCCCGGCGACGCTCATGCACCGTATCGGCGCGCTGGTGTTCGTGCTGCTCGCGCTGCTGGCGCTCCTTCAGCTGCGCACGGCCTGAACACGGCTTGAACTATAGTGGCGCCCTGAGCCGCCGGGAGTTCCCATGATCACCATCAGTGCATTCCGCCAGGCGCCGCCGTTCGTGCAGGGGCTGGTGCGGGATCTGCGCGTGCGCTGGGCGCTCAACGAGGCGGGACTGGCGTACCGCACGCGGCTGCTGGCGATGGGCGAGCAGCAGGCGCCGGATTATCGCGCCTGGCAGCCGTTCGCGCAGGTGCCGGCCTACGAGGAGGACGGGCTCACGCTGTTCGAGTCGGGCGCCATCGTGCTGCATATCGCCGCGCGCAGCGCCGTGCTGTTGCCGGCCGAGCCCGCGGCGCGCTCGCGCGCCATCACCTGGGTGTTCGCCGCGCTCAACACCATGGAGGTCTTCATCCAGCAGCTGGCGCAGGTCGATGGCCTGTACGCCGGACAGGAGTGGGCGCGGCTGCGGCGGCCGGAGCTCGAGCGGATGGTGAAACGTCGGCTGGGCGAGCTCGGCGCGCGCCTCGGTGACCAGGAGTACCTCGACGGCGCGCACTTCACCGCCGGCGACCTGATGATGACCACGGTGCTGCGTATCCTGCGCCACACCGAGCTGGTCGCGGCCGAGCCGGCGTTGCCCGCGTATCAGGCGCGCTGCGAAGCGCGGCCGGCGTTTCAGCGCGCGCTGCGCGAGCAGCTGGAAGCTTTCGAGGCGGCGGCGCGCTGAGCCGGTCGTGCGCCGTGCGGCCTGCGGGCCTCAGCCGCTCGCCGGCTCGAGGTAGGCGTAGCCGTCGAGCTCGCTCTCGTAGAAGCGCTTGAGCGCCTGGCTCTCGGCGATGGTCATGCGGCCGTCGCGAATGGCACGCTCGCAGTCGCGGGCCAGGGCGGGGTAGAGCTCGGCGACGTCGTACTCCATGTACTCGAGCACCTTGTTGGCGGTGTCGCCCTTGACG
>JASHVF010000201.1 GCA_030039615.1 Gammaproteobacteria bacterium
AGCTGCGCGCGCGTCAGCCTGCCGGCACGCGCCAGCGCGGCACTCAGCTGCTCCTTGCGCACCGGCTTGAGCAGATAGCCGACCGCGTGCGCCTCGAAGGCCTCGACCGCGTATTCGTCGTAGGCGGTGGTGAAGATCACCGCCGGCGGCTCCTCCAGCACGTTGAGATGGCGCGCCGCCTCGAGCCCGTCCATGCCTGGCATGCGCACGTCGAGCAGCACGACGTCGGGGGCCAGGTCGTGGCTCTGGGCGAGCGCCTCGGCGCCGCTCACCGCCTCGCCCACCACCTGGACGTCGGCAATCTCCTCCAGCAGGCTCCTCAGGCGCTCGCGCGCCGGCGACTCGTCGTCGACGACCAGCACCTTGAGGCGGAGCACGGCGTGCATGGCTCTTCAGGACGCCGCCGGGCCGCCCGCCGCCGGCTGCTCGATCAGCGGGAAGCGCAGCGTGACGATGTATTCCCCGTCGAAGCTGCCCGACTTCATCAGCGCCCGCTCGCCGTACATGAGCTCGAGACGCTCGCGGATGTTGGCGAGCGCCAGGCGGTTGCCGTCGCGTTGCTGCGGCCCGGCGCCGAGCGGGTTGCGCACCACGATGGTGATGAGCCCCGCGGAGATCTCGCCGCTGATGGTGACGCGGCCGCCTTCCGGGCGCGGCTCGATGCCGTGATAGATGGCGTTCTCGAGCAGCGGCTGGATCATGAGCCCCGGCACCAGCGCCGTGCCAGGGAGCGATTCGGTGTTCCACTGGACTTCGAGCCGCGTGCCGAGGCGCAGCTGCTCCATGCGCTGGTAGGTGCGCGCCACCTCCAGCTCCTCGGCGAGCGTGATGGTGTGGTGCTTGTCGCTCAGGGTGGCGCGGAACAGGTCGGCGAGGTCCTGCACCGCGCTCTCGGCGCGCGGCGGATCGCTGCGGGTGAGCGAGGCGATGGTGTTCATGCTGTTGAAGAGGAAGTGCGGGCGGATGCGCGCCTGCAGCGCGTGCACCCGCGCCGCGGCGCGCAGCTCGACGCTCACGCGCCACTCGTGCGCCACGTAGAAGTAGCGCAGCGCCAGCCCGCTCACCACCAGCCCGATGCACACGTTGCGCAGCGCGAAGATGAGCGGCCTGGCGGGAAAGAGCGCGGTGCCGCCGGACTCGACCACCAGGCGCGAGTGGCCGATCAGCCAGGCGCAGGCCGAGATCGCCGCCACCAGCAGCGCGATGAGCGTCATGACGGCGGCCGATCCGGCCGCGACGCTCAGGTTTGCGAGCCAACCGCGCAGCACGCACAGGAGCGCCGCACCGGTGAGCCCGATCCACAAGAGAAACAGCGAGGTGCGCACCAGGTCGGTCCAGAAGTCGACCACGGCACTCTGCCGCGCCAGCGTCAGCACGAACGCCGTCAGCTCGACGATCAGCACGATCGCGAGCGTGGTGGCCGAGGTACAGAAGTCCGGAAGGTAGAGCGTGTGTTCGTGATCGGGGTCGGCGTTCATGGGGCGCCGGGCGGCGGCGGGCGCAGCGCCGGCGCGCCCATGATGTTGGTGCGCTCGAACAGCTCCTCCTTGAGACGGAAGGTCGCGGAGATGTCCTCGTCGCCGTAGCCGCGCGCCACCAACTCCGCGTACTCGGCCAGCATGCGCTCGACCACCGGCAGCTGCACCCCGAAGCGGGCCGCCATGTCGTGGCAGATGCGCAGGTCCTTCTCGTGCAGCCGTACCCGAAACCCCGCCGGATAGGTGCCGCGCGCCATGTTGGGTGCGCGATGCACGAAGTACCAGGAGGAGCCGGCACCCTTGCCGAGGGTGTCGATCAGCACCGGCAGCGGCAGTCCCTGCGCGCGCGCGAACGCCATGGCTTCCGCGACCGCATCGATGATGCCGGCGCACATGATCTGATTGGTGGCCTTGGCGGCCTCACCGCTCCCCACCGGGCCGAAGTGCGCGATCGTGCGCCCGAGCGCCTCGAGCACCGGCTTGGCGCGCTCGAAGGCCGCCGGGTCTCCGCCCACCATGATGGCGAGCGTGGCGTCGCGCGCCCCCTCGACGCCGCCCGACACCGGGCAGTCGAGGAATTCCACACCCCTGGGCTGGAGCAGCTCGGCGGCGGTGCGCGCGGTCTCGGAGCTCACCGTGGAGCAGTCGAGCAGCAGCGCACCGGGCTTGAACCCCTGCGCGAGGCCGCGCGTCACCTCCAGCACGTCCGCATCTGCGGATACGCACGAGACGACGACGTCCACCTGCGAGGCGAGCTCGCCGAGCGTGGCGGGAGCTGCCACACCGAGCTCGGCGGCCAGCGCGGCCGCCTTGCCCGAGGTGCGGTTCCAGACCGCCCGCAGCATGCCTTTCTTATGGAGGTTGCGCGCCATACCTACGCCCATGGCGCCGAGTCCGACGAAGCCTACGCGCATGTCCCGACAGACCTGGTGCGGCGGTGCACCTCGTGCGGCCGGTCTGGCCGCGGGGCGACACTATAGAGCGAAAGAGCGCGCGCGCGGAATCGCGGCCGCCTTGCACGGGCTGGGCCGGGAATCGCGCTGGGCCGCGCGCCCGAGTCGGGCGGCGTTACTCCGAGGTGGCGAGGTCAGGGTTGACCTTCGGCTCCGGGATTGGCTTGGGCTCGGGGATTGCCTGATCGGGCTTCCACTCGGGTACGCTGCCACAGGCCTGCTGGACGTCCTTGCGCGCCTGGGCGCGGTAGGCATCGGCGTCGGCGTCCGAGAGATAGTTGCGCTCGCCGTCCTTGCCCTCGTTGTAGACGCGGCGCGAGGAGATCGCCTTCATGTAGCGATCCTTGGCGAAGCTGCACTGCGAGTCCCGTGCCTTGGCGACGTCCTGCTGGGTGGCGCGGGTGTTGGCCTGGTCGGCCAGCTGCTCATTCAGCCGGGTGTTGGAGGATGCCACTCCCGAAGAAGCGGGCGAGGAGTCGTTATGCGGCCTGACCGTCGTCTTGATGACTTCGGATCCGGGCATCCATTCGTCGCTGTAGTGGACGACACCCTGCTCATCGACCCAACGGAACACGTCGGCGTGCGCCAGGGTGCACGCACCGGCCAAAACGAGGGCGATAGTGGACACGACTCGCAACATAAGGGCCTCCGCCGCGGCAGTATGGCGGCTCACGCACCCGGGACCCTTGAACTCCGTCACACTCGGGCGGGGCGAGCGCCGCTGCGGTTCACACCATACAAAGGGCGGGCCCGGGGCGCCAGCTTCCGGTGGGACGGGCGCCGCAATCCGCAGCTCCCCCTACAGGTCGTAAGCCCGCTCGCCGTGGGAGGTGATATCGAGCCCTTCGCGCTCCTCCTCCTCGGGGACCCTGAGGCCGACGAGCGACTTCACGATGTAGAAGGCGACCAGGGCGACCACCGCCGTCCACACGAGTACCAGGCACACCGCTTTCAGCTGGATGAGGAACTGCGTCGCGATGCCCGGATACCCCGTCGTGCCCTTGACCCAGTCTACGGTCGAGCCCGGGCCGCCGAGCGCCGGTGCATTGAAGATGCCGGTCATGAGCGCACCGAAGATCCCGCCTACGGCGTGCACCCCGAACACATCCAGAGAGTCGTCGGCTCTGATGAGGCGCTTCAGTCCCGTGACGCCCCACAGGCATACGACCCCGACGCCGATGCCGATGGCGAACGCGCCGGGGATGCCGACGTTTCCGGCGGCCGGGGTGATCGCCACCAGTCCCGCAACGGCACCCGAGGCCGCACCCAGCATCGAGGGCTTGCCCTTGATCAGCCACTCGGCCGACATCCACGACAGCACCGCGCAGGCCGTCGCGAGGTAGGTGTTCATGAAGGCGAGCGCAGCCGAGCCGTTGGCCTCGAGCGCCGAGCCCGCGTTGAAGCCGAACCAGCCGAACCACAGGAGCGAGGCTCCGACCATGGTGAGCGTCAGGTTGTGCGGGGCCATGGGCTCACGGCCGTGGCCGATGCGCTTGCCGAGCACGAACGCGCCCACGAGCCCCGCGACGCCGGCGTTGATGTGCACGACGGTGCCGCCGGCAAAATCCAGCGCGCCCCATTGCCAGATCAGCCCGCCCCGGGCGCTCACCGCGTCCGCGGTGGCGGCCGAGGTGTAGGCATCGGGGCCCGGCCAGTACCACACCATGTGTGCCACCGGCAGGTAGCTGAAGGTGAACCACAGCACGAGGAACAGCAGCACGGCGGAGAACTTGATGCGCTCGACGATCGAGCCGAGGATCAGGCAGCAGGTGATGGCCGCGAAGGTCGCCTGGAACGCCACGTACACCAGCTCATAGAGCGGCGTGTTGCGGCTGAAGGTCGAGGCAGTCGAGAAGGCGCCGGTCGCCGGGTCGAAGGTGCCGGCGAGAAACAGCCGGCTGAAGCCGCCGAAGAACGGGTTGCCTGCGGTGAAGGCGAGCGAATAGCCGTAGATGCACCAGAGCACCGTGATGAGCGAGAACCCGACGAACACCTGCATGAGCACCGAGAGCATGTTCTTGGTGCGCACCAGTCCGCCGTAGAACAGTCCGAGCGCCGGCACCGACATCAGCAGCACGAACGCGGTCGAGGTCAGCATCCAGGCGGTATCGCCCTTGTTGGGGATCGGCGCGTCCGCGCAGGCGAGTGCCGGCGCGAGCGCGAGCAGCGCGGCGCCGAGGAGTTGCGGGAATCGGGTCGCGTTCGCTCTTTTCGCCATGGCTTCTCCGGGCTGGGAATGGTCGCGCGTACCCGACGGGCATTTCGCACCGATCGCGCCGCAAATACCTTCTGCACGCGCGCAGCTGGGCGCGTAAGCTTCGGGCCTCAGAGGCGCAGTGCAGCTTCCGTGCCAGTTAGTGACGGGGCATGTTGCCGCGTTTTGCGCGGCCAGGTGGCGCAGCGCTGCACTCTTTTGGGGCTCGGCGCCGCGGTCGTGCGTCAATCCGGGGCAATGCCCCAGGGCAGCGGGGAATTCCGATGGAATCAATGCGAATCGATGACCTTGCGCGGCGACTGCTCGAGCGGCTGCCGCCGGCGATGCGCGCCGTGCGGGACGACCTCGAGTCGAACTTTCGCGCGGTGCTGCGCGAGCGCCTCTCGAAGCTCGATCTCGTGACGCGCGATGAGTTCGAAGCGCAGACGCGGGTCCTCGAGCGCACGCGTGCACGGCTCGAGGCGCTCGAGGCGAAGCTCGCCGCCCTGGAGGGTGCACCGCCCGGCTCATGAGCTTCGCGCGGGTTGCCTGCCGGGCGCAGCTCGGCCTCAGCGCGCCGCTGGTGCAGGTGGAAGTGAGTCTCGCGGCGGGTCTGCCGGCCTTCTGCATCGTCGGCTTGCCCGCGATGGTGGTGCGCGAAGCGAAGGAACGCGTACGCGCGGCGCTGCTCAACTCGCGCTTCGAGTTCCCGGCCGGCCGCATCACGGTAAATCTCGCGCCCGCGGATCTGCCGAAAGAGGGCGGGCGCTTCGACCTGCCGATCGCCATCGGCGTGCTGCTCGCCTCACGGCAGCTGCGCGACGCTGCGGACACGGGCGCCGCGGCGCGCGAGTTGTACGGGGAGCTCGGACTCACCGGCGAGCTCAAAGCCGTGCCGGGTTTATTGCCCGCCGCCGAGCAGGCGCGCCGCGCGGGCCACGAGCTCATCGTGCCGCACGCCAATGCCGCGGAAGCCTGGGCGGCAGCCCCCGGCCTGGTGCGCGGAGCCGGCCACCTCCTCGAGGTGTGCGCCCACCTGGACGGCACCCGGGAGCTCAGTGCCGAAAGCGCGCGGGACAGGGACGACCTGCGCGCGCCCGTCCGTGCGCGGCTCGACCTCACGGACGTGCGCGGGCAGCTGCACGCCAAGCGCGCGCTCACCGTGGCCGCCGCCGGCGGGCACAGCCTGCTCTTGATCGGTCCGCCGGGCTGCGGCAAGAGCATGCTGGCGCAGCGCCTTCCGGGACTGTTGCCGCCGCTCTCCCCGGCCGAGACGCTCGAGGTGGCGGCGATCGCTTCGGTAAGCGGCGCGCGGCTGCGCGGCGCACCGGGCACCGAGCGCCCGTTTCGCGCCCCGCACCACAGCGCCACCGTGCCGGCGCTGGTGGGCGGCGGCACGCGCGCCCGGCCGGGCGAGATCAGCCTGGCGCATCGCGGCGTGCTGTTTCTCGATGAGCTGCCGGAGTTCGGTCGCCGCGTCCTCGAGACGTTGCGCGAGCCGCTCGAGACCGGCGTGGTGTGCGTCGCACGCGCCGCGCTGCAGACGCAGTATCCGGCGGAATTCCAGCTCATCGCCGCCATGAACCCCTGTCCCTGCGGCGCACTCGGCGACCCCGGCGGGAGCTGTCGCTGTACACCCGCGCTGGTGCAGCGCTATCGCGCGCGGATCTCCGGCCCGCTGCTCGATCGGCTCGACATGCACATCGAGGTGCCGCGCATCGCGGCCGGCGAGTTCGAGGCGCCGCCCGCCGCCGGCGCCGACAGCGCCGCGACCGCACGGCTCGTGTGCCGCGCACGCGAGCTGCAGCTCGCGCGTCAGGGGACGTGCAACGCGCGGCTCGGCGATGCAGAGCTGCAGCGCACCTGCGTGGCGGATGAGGCGGGTCGCCGGGTACTCGAGCTGGCGATGGAGCGGCTGCAGCTCTCGGGGCGTGCGCGTGCGCGCGTGCTCAAGGTGGCCCGCACGATCGCCGATCTCGAGGAGCGCCCGGTGATCGGAGCGGCGCATGTCGGCGAGGCGGTGATGCTGCGCTGCCTGGATCGCGCAGCGCCTCGGACCTGAAACGGCGGTCCGCGCGGCTTGCCGCGGCGGCGCTCTACTGCGCCATCTGCACCATGTGATCGACGGCCTGCCTGACGAGGTCGTCGGGCACGTCGGTGCGTCCGCCCTTTGGCGGCATGACGCCGGTCTTGCCCTGGAAGCCCTGCAGAGCATGCTGGTAGAGCGTCGCCTTGCCTTCGGCGATGCGCGGCTGCCACGCAGCCTTGTCGCCCGCCTTGGGCGCGCCGGCGATTCCCTGGCCGTGGCAAACGCTGCAGGTCTGCTCGAAGAGCTCGGTGCCGTTCTTCGGCATCGCCGGTGCCGCCGAGCCCGCCGCGGCCGGCGTCTCCACCTTGATCGTCAGCGCGGAGTTGTCCTGGCCGGCAACCGCCTCGTGCGCCGGCTCTTCGAGGCGCGCCGCGACGCTGCTGGTGTAGCCCGGCTCGGTGAGCACGTTCGCGTCCTGGGTGCGGCTCGCGACGATGCGCGCCAGCGCGAACAGCAGGATTGTGATGGTCACCAGCAGGCCGATCACCATGCTGAAAACGTTGAAGAAATGGGTGTCCTGCTTGCTCACGTGTTTTTCCGCCGCGGAGGCGCCGAACCGGCCGCGAAGTATAGCCGCTCGGCTCCCCGCTCCGTAAATAGACGCTTCTTCACCCTGCGCGTATCATCGCCCGCCCCAACGCGCCCGTAGCTCAGTTGGATAGAGTGGCAGCCTCCGAAGCTGCAGGTCGCTGGTTCGAATCCAGTCGGGCGCGCCATTCACTAATGGCGATGCTCGGAGGCCGCCAGATCGTTGATCAGCTGGACGAGGTTTGCCGGGCTGCCCGCCTTGGCCACGTCGGTCACATACTTGCCGTTGATGACGATCTGCGGAACGCTCTGCACGCGGTAGCGCAACATCAGGTCCTCGGCGCGCTGCAGGTTGGTGCTCACCAGCAGCGAGTTGTAGGCGTTGGCGAAGTCCGCGGCGCTTACGCCGCGCTGCGCCGCCCACGCCTGCTCGATGCGCAGCGTGTCGGCATCGTCGCTGCCGATCAGCGTATTGCGTTGCTGCTGGATGGTGTCGAAGGCCTCGTCGATGAGATCGCTGCGCCCGAGCGCCAGCAGCGTGTAAAGCAGTTTGGCGTGCGCGCGGTGCGCCGCGTCCCATTCGACCGGCACGAGCACGAACTGGATGTAGGCGGGCTTGCTCTTCTGCCATGCGCGCATGGTCGGCTCGAGCGCGTAACAGTGCGGGCAGCCGAGCCATATGAACTCGATGACCTCGACCATGCCCGGCGCGACGCTGGTCGGCTGCTCCGGCACCACCGGGTCGTAGTTGACGCCGGGCTTCCAGCGGCCGGCGGGCAGCTGCGCGTCGGGCGGCAGCGCCGCCATGCGCTCGAGCGAGACGTCGCTGCTCTCCGGCTTCTCGTTGGCGGCACCGTCGGGGGACTCCTGTCCGCCGGTCGCCTGCTCGGTCTCGCTCGCGGCGGGCAAAGCCGCAGTGGGCGGCGGCGTAGCGGGTGCCGCGGCGGGTGCCATGGCGGCGGCGGGCGTACTCGGCGCGCTCGCAGCGGCGGGCGGCGTCTCCTTATGCGCGCAGGAGCAGGACGAGAGCCCCAGCACCAGCAGCGCTGCCAGGCCGAGCAGACGCCTCATGGGGTCAGCGCATACCCTGAACGTAGGAGGCGACGTCGCGGATTTCCTCGGGCGTCAGGCGCTTGGCGAGCGTCAGCATCATGACGCTGTTGGGGTCGGCGTGGGCGGTATCGGCGCCGGTGTAGCGCGCGCCGCTCGCGTAATCGTTGAGTTGCTTGATCACGTACACCGACTGCTGCGCGCGCAGCGCCGGGTAGCCGGCCGCCAGATTGCCCCGGCCCACCGGCCCGTGGCATGCAACGCAGGCGGGCACGTTGCGCGCGGGATCGCCGCTGAGATAAACGGCCTGGCCCGCCTTCCAGTAGGAGGGATCGGCCTCGAGACCGCTCGGCGTCTGCGCCTCGTAGTACACCGCGAGGTCGCTGATGTCCTGGTCGCTGAGCGTCGACGCGAGCGGCTTCATGGTCGGGTCGCTGCGTACGCCCGCGCGAAACAGCTGCAGCTGCTCGGCGATGTAGACCGCGCTCTGGCCGGCAAGGCGCGGCCACACGGGATTTGCGCTGTTGCCCTGCGGGCCGTGGCAGGCGCTGCAGAGCGCCGCCTTGGCCTCACCACTGGCGACCGTGCCCGTCGTGAACGGCCCCGCGGCGGGTGCCGCAGCAGCGCTGCCCGCGGGCGTGCTCTGCGCGTGAGCGAGCGCGGCCGACAGCGCCAGCGCCGTGGCGGCAAGCCCCATCCAACCGACTCTGTGGGTGTTCGGCATTTTTCTCATTCCGGTCCGGTTCCGCGAAGCGAGGCGCGGCGATTGTACACTACGGCCCCGCTCGGGCTTTCGGGCCGGCTTGAGTCTTATCCCGTAAAAATGAGCCGTTTCCAGCAGGCGGACTTCCTGATCAGCGCGGCAGCGCCCGCGCAGTTTCCTCCCGACACGGGTGCGGAAGTCGCCTTCGCGGGGCGCTCCAATGCCGGCAAGTCGAGCGCCATCAATGCCATCACGCGGCGGCGCGGCCTGGCGCGCACCAGCAAGACGCCAGGGCGCACCCGGCTGCTCAATTTCTTCGAGCTCGCGCCGCAGCGCCGCCTGGTGGATCTGCCGGGTTACGGCTACGCGGGCGGACCGGCCGCCGAGCGCAGCTCCTGGGCTCCGCTCATCGACGCCTTGCACGACCGGGAGAGTCTCAAGGGCCTGTTCCTGATCGTGGACGTGCGGCGCGGCATCACCGCGGGCGACGAGGGACTGCTCGAGTGGGCGTTACCCCTGCGGGTGCACGTGCTGCTCTCCAAGGCCGACAAGCTCGGGCGAGGCGAAGCCGCACGTGCGCTGCGCGCCGCGACGACGCAGCTCGGGGGGCGTGCGGGCGTACAGCTGTTCTCGGCCGTCGACGGCACCGGCCTGAAGCAGGCACAGGACACCCTTGCGGAGTGGCTTGCCTGAGGTGGGCAGAAATAAAAGGCCCCGGCGGTTTGAGCCGCCGGGGCAGACTAACCCGGCACAGGTCTCGTTGAACCGGGTCGATACCCGCTCAGGGAGGGAAGCGGGGAGTGACAAGCACTCGATGGATTAGATGGAGGCGGTTTCCTCGAGTTCCAGCTCGACCCGAAAAAAATGTCGTTTCATTTCATAAATTTACGTAACAACTTGTATCGTACGCGCAACAAATCCTAGAAGAGATCCAGGAACGCGGTGAGCGAGATCAGATTGGCGCCGCCGGTATTGCGGATGCTGAAGTTCTCGAACTCGAGCCGCCCTCCGAAGTTTCCGAAACGCACCTGTCCGCCGATGCCCCAGGCGAACTCGGTGCCATTGTCCGAGAGTGAGAGAAACCCACCGCCCGGAACGCCGGAGCCCCCGCTCTCGGTCCAGCGCGCGAGGCCGACTTTGCCGAAGACGTCCAGGTATGGGACGGGAATCGGCACGTAGCCGACCGCATAGCCGGCGAATGCCTTGTACGCGAGGTGCGTGGCGGCGACATCGTCGCTGCCGAGATCCATGTAGTCGGCCTCGACCGCGAACAAGCTGATCGGGCGCAGCCCCGCCCAGACCTTCCAGTCGGTGCTGCTCAGATTGGAGTTGGTGGCGGCGATGTCCCGCAGGTTGTCGTTGGTGAGGCCGGCACCGATGTAGAAGAGTCCGTCGTCGGCGCAGGCGGCGCCCGCGGCGAACACGAGCACGAGAGCGAGCAGGAGTTTACGCATGGAGATCCCTCGATGAACGTTGGATAAAGATCGAACCATCCCTAACACACTTTCGGCGCCGGCGTTGACATGTTGCACAGGGGCGACAGCGTCTGCGTGCGGCTCTGCCAGCCAGTGACCGTCGCCGCTGGCTGAAGTTTCAGTGCGCCTCGTCCCAGTTGGCGCCCGTGCCCACATCGACGCGCAGCGGCACGCTCAAGGTGGCCGCGCCCACCATGCGCTCGCGCACCGCGCGGCTCACCTCGTCGACCGCGTCCGCGCGCACCTCCAGCACCAGCTCGTCGTGCACCTGCATGATGAGCCGCGCGGGCGAGTCTGCACGGCGGCACCAGGCGTCCACCGCGATCATCGCGCGCTTGATGATGTCGGCCGCTGTGCCCTGCATCGGCGCATTGATGGCGCTGCGCTCGGCGTACTGGCGCATCTGCGTATTGCCGGAGCGGATGTCCGGCAGGTACAGCCGCCGCCCGAACACCGTCTCGACGTAGCCGAGCTCGCGCGCCTTGACGCGCGTGTCGTCCATGAAGCGCTTCACGCCCGGATAGCGCTGGAAGTAGCGCTCCACGTAGCTCTGCGCGGCGCTGCGTTCGATGCCGAGGTTGCGTGCCAGACCGAAGGGCGACATGCCGTAGATCAGCCCGAAGTTGATCACCTTGGCGGTGCGGCGCTGGTCGGAGGAGACGGCGGCCAGCTCCACGCCGAAGACCTCGGCGGCGGTCGCCTGGTGCACGTCGCGGTCTTCGGCGAAGGCGGCCCTCAAGGTGGCATCGCCCGAGAGGTGCGCCATGATGCGCAGCTCGATCTGCGAGTAGTCGGCCGCCAGCAGCACGCAGCCCGGCGGCGCGACGAACGCCTGGCGGATGCGCCGCCCCTCCGGGCGGCGGATCGGAATGTTCTGCAGGTTGGGATCCACCGAGGACAGCCGCCCGGTGGCCGCGACCGCCTGTGCGTAGTTGGTGTGGATGCGCCCGGTCCGCTCGTTGACCTGCTCGGGGAGCTTGTCGGTGTAGGTGGATTTGAGCTTCGCCAGCGCGCGGTACTCGAGCACGATGCGCGGCAGCGGATAGCTTTCCGCGAGCTCCTCCAGCACGTCCTCGGCGGTCGAGGGCTGGCCGGTGGGGGTCTTGCGCCGTACCGGCAGCTGCAGCCGCTCGAACAGGATCTGCTGCAGCTGCTTCGGCGACTCGATGTTGAATTCGTGGCCCGCCTCGCGGTGTGCCGCCAGCACCAGCTCCTGCAGCTGCCGCGCGAACTCGCGGCTCTGCGCGCGCAGCCGCTCGCGGTCGATGAGCACGCCGTGATGCTCCATCGCGAGCAGCACCGGGACGAGCGGCTGCTCGACCCCGCGGTACAGCTCGGCGAGCGCCGGCAGCGTCTCGAGCTGCGCCCACAGCGCCTGATGCAGGCGCAGCGTCACGTCGGCGTCCTCGGCGGCGTACTCCGCGGCCTTGTCGAGCGGCACCTGGTCGAAGGAGATCTGCTTCGCGCCGCGGCCGGCGACCTCCTCGAAGCTGATGGTGGCGAGTCCCAGGTAGCGCCTGGCGTCCGACTCCAGGTCGTGGTTGGTGGCGACGCTGTTCCAGACGTATGACTCGAGCATGGTGTCGAAGCGCATGCCGGCGAGGGCGATCCCGGCGTTGAGCAGCACGTGCGCGTCGTACTTGAGGTTGTGTCCCACCTTGCCGTGCGCCGCGCTCTCGAGCAGCGGCTTGAGCGATGCGAGCACCGCGCCGCGCCCGAGCTGCTCGGGGGCGCCCGGATAGACGTGCCCGAGCGGCACGTAGGCCGCGTGTCCCGGCTCGATGGCGAAGGACACGCCGACGATCTCGGCGCGCATGTAGTCGAGGCTGGTCGTCTCGGTATCGAAGCCGAAGAGCTCGGCGTCGGTGAGCAGGCGCAGCCAGCGTTCGAAGTCTTCCCAGCGCGTGATGGTCTCGTAGCGGCGCTCGACGGCGGGCGGCGGGGGCAGCGGCGTGCCGGGGGCGGGCGCCGCGGCTGGCGCGGC
>JASHVF010000202.1 GCA_030039615.1 Gammaproteobacteria bacterium
GGGGGAGCGCGCGCGAGCTGCTGGCGCGCGGCCGCACCCGCCGTCAGAGCCTCATCGCGGCTCCGGGATTCCCGGGCGGCGCGGACATCCTGGCGCGGCCCTCGCACCTTCCGGTGACCAGCGATTCGATCGATGCGGCGTTGCTGCCGCACACACTCGAGTTCGCGCCGGATCCCTACTCGATTCTGCGCGAGGTGGACCGCGTGCTGGCGGGCGAGGGCCAGCTGTTGATCCTCGGATTTCAGCCGTGGAGCCTGTGGGGAGTGCGCTCGCGCGCGAGTCGCAGCGGGTTCCCGCCCGGTATGCGCCGCGTGCTCTCGACCAACCTGGTGCGTGAGTGGCTGGTGCTGCTCGGGTACGAGGTGGTGATGGCGTCGCGGTACCTCTATCTCGGACCATGGAGCCGGGTGGGGCCAGCCGAGGGCACGGCGCGACTGCTGCGGCCGGGGCTCACCTACCCGCTGCCTGCGGGCGCTTATCTGCTCAAGGCGCGTAAGCGCGTCTATACGCTGACTCCGGTGCGCCCGCGCCTGCGCGAGCGCCCGGCGGTGTTGGGCGGGCTCGTCAAGCCGACGACGCGCTCGGGGCTGTAAGTTCCGAGGTGGCGGCGGCGGGCACAACCAGGGTCGTCGAGATCTACACTGACGGGGCGTGCCGCGGCAATCCGGGCGTCGGGGGTTGGGGGGCACTGTTGCGCAGTGGCGCGCATGAGAAGGAGATCCGCGGCGCCGAAGCCCACACGACCAACAACCGCATGGAGCTCACGGCGGTGATCCGCGCGCTCGAGGCGCTGCGCCGTCCGATCAGGGTGCGCCTGTACACGGACTCGGAGTACGTGCGGCGCGGCATCACCGAGTGGCTCGGAGCCTGGAAGGCGCGCGGCTGGCGGACCGCCGACAGGAAGCCGGTCAAGAACCAGGATTTGTGGCTGCGGCTCGATGAGCTGGTTGCCCCGCATCGCATCGAGTGGCATTGGGTCCCGGGGCACGCGGGAGTCGAGGGCAACGAGCGCGTCGACCGCCTGGCCAATGAGGCAATCGACGCGTTCGAGGCCGGCGCCTTGCGGTAAACTCGCATTCCATGCGCCAGATTGTGCTCGATACCGAGACGACGGGACTGGAGCCCGAGCTCGGCCACCGCATCATCGAGATCGGCTGCGTCGAGCTGGTCAACCGCCGCGCTACCGGCCGGACCTTTCATCGTTATCTGAATCCCGAGCGCGAGATCGATGATGCGGCGCTCGCCGTGCACGGCATCTCGCGCACCGATCTGGACGGCCAGCCGCGCTTTGCGGAAATTCATGAGGAGCTGCTCGCCTTCATCGCGGATGCGGAGCTCGTGATCCACAACGCCGCGTTCGACGTGGCTTTTCTCGATACCGAGCTCGCGCGGCTGCCGGAGGAGCCGCGGCGCGTCGCCGCGGTGTGCCGGGTGCTCGATACGCTGGCGCTGGCGCGCGAGATGCATCCGGGGCAGCGCAACAGTCTCGACGCGCTCTGCAAGCGCTACGAGGTGGACAATTCGCACCGCGAGCTCCACGGGGCACTGCTCGATGCGCGCATTCTTGCAGACGTCTACCTGGCGATGACCGGCGGCCAGGGAGCGCTCGCGCTCACCGAAGCCGCCGCGCCGCCGCGCGGCGCCGACGGTGTGGCGCCGGCGCGCGCTCTGGTGCGTTCGGGCCTCGCCCTGCTGATCCCGCCCGCCAGCGACGAGGAGCGCTCCGCCCACGAGCGCCTGCTGGCGCTGATCGCGCGCGCCAGCGGCGGACGCTGCCTGTGGCCGCCCGCCGAGGCGCTCGCGCCGGCCGCCGCCACGGCGCAGCGTTCCAGCGGCTGAGCACGCTCATTCGCACTCGCTGAAGGAATGACATGCTGAACATGCGCAGGTGCCGCATCGCCGTGGTGGGTCTCGGGTACGTGGGACTGCCGCTCGCGGTCGAGTTCGGCAAGCGCTTCGAGACCATCGGTTTCGACGTCAAGCCCGAGCGCGTGGCGCAACTGCGAGCCGGTCGCGACACCACACTCGAAGTGACGCGCGAAGAGCTCAAGAGCGCACGGCAGCTGCATTTCACCACCGAGCTCGCCGACCTCAAGCGCAGCCGCGTGTTCATCGTGACCGTGCCGACCCCGATCGATGGGTATAAACGACCCGATCTCACACCACTCATACGAGCCAGCGAGAGCGTCGGCAAGGTGCTGCGCCGCGGCGCGGTCGTCATCTACGAGTCGACGGTCTACCCGGGGTGCACGGAGGAAGTCTGCGTACCGATCCTGGAGCGCGAGTCGGGCCTCAGGTTCAACCAGGATTTCTTCGCCGGTTACAGCCCCGAGCGCATCAATCCCGGTGACAAGGAGCACCGCCTCACGACCATCCGCAAGGTGACCGCGGGCTCCACCCCGGAGGTCGCCGAGTTCATCAACAAGCTCTATGGTTCCATCGTAACGGCGGGCACCCACAGCGCCTCCAGCATCAGGGTCGCCGAGGCAGCCAAGGTGATCGAGAACACACAGCGCGACGTCAACATTGCGCTGATCAACGAGCTGGCACTCATCTTCAACCGGCTCGGCATCGACACCGAGGAGGTGCTGGCGGCCGCCGGCAGCAAGTGGAATTTTCTGCCCTTCAAGCCGGGGCTGGTCGGCGGGCACTGCATCGGCGTGGATCCGTATTACCTGACCCATAAGGCGCAGGAGATCGGCTACCACCCGGAGATGATTCTCGCGGGCCGGCGGCTCAACGACAACATGGCCCTGTACGTGGCCGGTCAGATCATGCAGCGCATGGCGGCCAAGCGCATTCACGTCAAGGGGGCGCGGGTGCTGGTGCTCGGGGTCACGTTCAAGGAAAACTGCCCGGACGTGCGCAACTCCAAAGTGGTCGACGTGGTGAACGAGCTCGCCAAGCACGGCGCGCGCGTCGATATCCACGATCCCTGGGTGGATGCCGCCGAGTTCCGCCACGAGTACGGGCTCAGGTTGACGCGCGAACTGAAGCCGAAGCATTACGACGTGGCGGTGATAGCCGTGGCGCATCGTGAGTTTCGCGAGCTGGGAGTGCGCGGCGTGCGACGCCTGTGCAGACGGCCTCACGTGCTCTACGACATCAAGCACGTGTTTCCGGCGGCCGACACCGACGGGCGCCTGTGAAGGTCCTGGTGACAGGCGCGGCCGGCTTCATCGGCGCGGCCACCGCGCAGCGCCTGCTGCGGGGCGGCTACGAGGTGGTCGGGCTCGACAATCTGAACGCGTACTACGACGTCGCTCTGAAGGAGGCGCGCCTGCGGCGCCTGACGGCGCAAGCCGGTTTTCGCTTTGTGAAGCTCGATCTCGCCGACGACGCAGGCGTCGCCGCGCTGTTTGCCCGCGAGAGCTTTGCGCGGGTCGTGCACCTGGCCGCGCAGGCGGGTGTGCGCTACTCGCTCGAGAACCCGCACGCCTACGTCACGAGCAACGTGACCGGGACGCTCAATGTCCTCGAGGGCTGCCGTCACTCGGGCGTCGAGCATCTGGTGTACGCCTCGACCAGCTCGGTGTACGGCGCCAACACCAACATGCCGTTCTCGGTGCACCGCGGCGTCGACCATCCGCTCTCGCTGTACGCAAGCACCAAACGGTCGAACGAGCTCATGGCGCACAACTACTCGGCGCTTTTCAAGCTGCCGACCACCGGGCTGCGCTTTTTTACGGTGTACGGCCCCTGGGGCCGTCCCGATATGGCGCTGTTCCTCTTCACGCGCAACATCCTCGAAGGCAAGCCCATCGACGTCTTCAACAACGGCCACCATCAGCGCGACTTCACCTATGTGGACGACATCGCCGAAGGCGTGGTGCGCGCCGCAGAGCGCATCGCGGCACCCGATCCCGCCTGGAACGCCGCGGCGCCGGATCCCGCCACGAGCTTCGCTCCCTTCCGCATCTACAACATCGGCAACAGCCGTCCGGTGCAGCTCATGCGCTACATCGAGCTCATCGAGGAGACGCTGGGACGCAAGGCGGTCAAGAATCTTCTGCCCCTGCAGCCGGGGGACGTGCCGGAGACCTGCGCGGACATCGGCGACCTCGTGCGGGATGTCGGCTACCGGCCGGCGACCCCGGTCGAGGTGGGCGTGCCCGCTTTCGTCAACTGGTTCTGCGAGTTCTGCGGCTACCAGCGCTGATGGCAGCGCGGCCCCGCGGCGGCGGGCTGCGGCGCTGCTAGAATGAGCGCCGCCATGCGGGTGCCGCTTTTAGACCTCAAACCCCAGTACGAGCCGTTGGCCACCGAGATCCAGGCGGCGATCGCGCAGGTGTGCGCCAGTCAGGCCTTCATCCTCGGGCCCGCGGTGAAGGAGCTCGAGGCGAGCGTTGCCGCCTACAGCCATTGCCGTTTCGGTGTCGGC
This sequence comes from Gammaproteobacteria bacterium, assembly GCA_030039615.1. Taxonomy (GTDB): domain Bacteria; phylum Pseudomonadota; class Gammaproteobacteria; order Steroidobacterales; family Steroidobacteraceae; genus 13-2-20CM-66-19. The sequence goes on from JASHVF010000202.1 coordinate 4,382, forward strand.
GTATCTTCCGGAACCGACGCGCTGCTGCTCGCGCTGATGGCGCTCGGCATCGGTCCCGGCGACGCAGTCGTCACCAGCCCCTTCACCTTCTTTGCGACCGCCGGAACGATCGCGCGCGCCGGCGCACGCCCGCTGTTCTGTGACATCGATCCAGCAACCTTCAACATCTCGCCTGCGGCACTCGAGTCTTTCGTCCGCGGACAGTGCGAGGCGCGCGATGGCGCGCTCGTGCATCGCGCGAGCGGCGCGTCCGTGCGGGCGCTCATGCCGGTGCACCTCTACGGCCAGGTGGCGGACATGGATGCCTTGTGCACGCTCGCCGCGCGCCACGGCCTGAGGGTGATCGAGGACGCCGCCCAGGCGATTGGCGCCGAGGACGCC
>JASHVF010000203.1 GCA_030039615.1 Gammaproteobacteria bacterium
CTGGAACCAGCCCATCTCCTCGCCTTTGCGCAGCCGCGCGTCGCAGGGAATGGTATTGGGTCCCCGGTACCGCAGGTGCAGCAGCACGTCCGCGCAGTGCAGCCGGATGCTCGCCACCAGGATGGCCGCCACCGGCACCAGCGTGATCAGGTGGTCCGTGGCGTTCAGCCGGCAACGGATGATGGCGCGCTCGTTCTTGCAGTAGAGATTCTCGACACGCCGCAGCGCGATCGGATTGACGTTCCAGGTGTCTCCGGAGACGTAGGTCACCTGCTCCACGCGGCAGTCATGGGGCGCATGGAAACGGTGGTACATGTTGGAGGCGAGGCGCAGCGTCACGAAGGTGCCGTTGAGATAGGCGCTCACCAGCTCCTCATCCTCCAGCAGATCCATCAGGGCATAGGGGAAGCCTTTGGCCTGGAGCACCGATCCTTCGCGCACCTGCCCCATCTCGCCCACGATGCCGTCGCACGGACTCACCACGATGTCCGGATCGGGATCGATCTGGCGCGCTCCCTCCTTCAGCTGCCGGGTAAAGAACTCCTGCAGGCTGCCGAAGCGGGTTTTCTGCGCTTCACTCAGATCGAGCTCGGTAAAGAGTCCCCAGATCGCGATACATGAGCGGGCGAGCCAGGGCTGCTCCAGGCGGCTGAGCCATCCCATGAAGATCGTCAGCCAGCGGCGCGGCAGGCGGTTGGTCAGGAGAAAATTCAGCTGCTCCTGCTGGGTGACCTTGGTGATCGCGGAACGGACTGTCATCGTTTTGTCACGGGACTGAAATAGTTTGCCGCCGGGACAATAGGGTCCCTGCGGTTCCGGGGTCTGAACGAACATGCTGCTGTGGTACATCGTCGGCGCCCTGCTGGCACTCCTCGCGCTGCGGGCCCTGTGGCTGCGGCTGCTGCTGTCGCGCGCCAAGCATCCTTCGCTTGCGGGACACTCGCGCATGGCGCGACGCGTGGTGCGGTTCATCCGCTACTACGAATACGACGAGAGCCGGTTCTTCAGCGCCGACGATGCGCCCGCGGACGTGGCCGCGGCGCGGCGCGCGGGCTTCATGCAGCTCGCGCAGCTCTACGCGCAGCGCTTTCCCAAGGGGGCGGCGCTCGCCCGTGAGGTGGCGCGCTCGGCATCGGACCTGCAGTTCACGCAGCGCTACCGGGTGCCGTTCCAGTTCGGGCGCCTGGTCCGACAGTACCTGCCGGGCAGCACATTCCTCGAGTCTTCCTCGGGAACCACCGTGACCGACGTCGACGGCAACCAGTTCTTCGACGTGAGCGGCTCCTACGGAGTGAATCTCTTCGGCTACGACTTCTACAAGGAGTGCATCGAGCGCGGTGCCGAGAAGGTGCGCGCGCTCGGACCCGTGCTCGGCGCCTACCACCCGCTGCTGGCCGAGAACCTGCGCCAGCTGCGCGAGATCTCGGGCCTCGACGAGGTGTCCTTCCACATGTCGGGGACCGAGGCCGTCATGCAGGCCGTGCGCCTCGCCCGCTATCACACGCGCCGCTCCCACCTGGTGCGCTTCTGCGGTGCCTATCACGGCTGGTGGGGGGACGTGGCCCCCGGGGTCGGCAACCCGCTGCCTCCTGAGGCCACTTATACCCTGAAGGACATGGACGCGGCATCGCTCAAGGTGCTGCGCACGCGGCGCGATATCGCCTGCGTGCTCATCAATCCCGTGCAGGCGATGCATCCCAATGCGAGCGCGCCCGCCGATTCGGGCCTCATCGACAGCGCACGCAGCGCGCATTTCGACCGCGCCGCGTACGCAGCGTGGCTCAAGGAACTGCGCGCGGTGTGCTCCGAGCGCGGCATCGTACTGATCTTCGATGAGGTGTTCGCCGGTTTTCGCCTGGCTCGCGGCGGCGCGCAGGAGTACTTCGGCGTGCATGCCGATCTCGTGACCTACGGCAAGAGTCTCGGCGGGGGACTCCCGGTGGGAGTCGTCTGCGGGAGGGCCGACCTCATGAAGCGCTACGACGAGGAGCGCCCGGCGGACGTGTGTCTGGCGCGCGGCACGTTCAATTCGCACCCTTACGTGATGGGCGCCATGCACGAGTTCCTGACGCGCCTCGAGAGCGAGCCGATCCGCTCGCTCTACCGCGACCTCGATGCGGTCTGGGAGCGCCGTGCAACCGAGCTCAACGCGCGGCTCAAGGCCGCGGAGCTCCCGCTTCAAGTGGCCAATCTCTCGTCCATCTGGACCTTCAACTACCTCGGAGCGTCGCGCTACAACTGGATGTTCCAGTACTACCTCAAGGCGCAGGGCCTGTCGCTCAGCTGGGTCGGCACGGCGCGGCTCATCTTCAGCCTCAACTACAGTGACGCCGACTTCGCCGCGGTCGCCGACCGCGTCGTGGCGGCGGCCGAGGCGATGCGACGCGACGGCTGGTGGTGGCAGAATCCGGCGCTCACCAACAAGGCGATCCGTCGGCGCGTCGTGCGTGAGCTCCTTCAGGCCTGGTGGAGCACGTCGTCCATCGGATCGATCAGCTCCCCGCGCAGCAAGTACAGCGGCGCACGACAGTAGAGTTTGACGTCGTGGAACGGGTCCGTGAGGATCTTCGTGCCCCACACGAGTCCCGTCAGCACGCTCTGCTGGAAGAACAGCTGCACCATGCGGAACAGCAGCGCCGCCGCGCCGAGCACCAGCCAGATCTGACAGACGTGGCGCAGGTAATCCGCGTGGCCCTGGGTCGGCGCAAAGATGCCGAACAGAGTCGGGTCGAGCCACAGCACCAGCGGTGAGGCAGCCCAGATCGACAGGAGCACCACCTTGCGCCTCAGGTTGTAGCCGACCTTGATGTCCTCCTTGTGCGCGTGGGTCGCCTGGTTGACCTCGTCGTAGTCCTTGGACTCGAAGAAGAAGTGGCCCGCCTGGCGCGTCACCATCGCCACCAGCCAGCCGATGAGTGCCGCGGCGACGGGACTCGTGAAGATGCAGATGTAGGCGCTCAGGAAGCTGAGTGCGCTCACCAGGTGCAGCGACTGGTTGATGCGACTGTGATGGTAGTAACGATGGTCGTCCCAACGCTGTTTCTTCAGTTCTGCCAAAAAGGCGTGCATTCGCTCCTCCACTCCGTGCGGCGGCGCAACGGCGCCGGCATGAACGAATTATAGGAATACTGTTAAGAACATATGACAAGCAGCTGTTTACGCGCATTTTTTCACGATACTGTCACGCTTCTGGGCGACCATGTCACCCCGACATG
>JASHVF010000023.1 GCA_030039615.1 Gammaproteobacteria bacterium
GCTCGGGATGCGCGGCGCGCGGCTCAAATGGCCGAACGATCTTCTCTTCGGCGAGCGCAAGCTCGGGGGCGTGCTGATCGACCTGCGCGCGGAGTCGGCCGGTCCGGCCTATGTCGTGATCGGCATCGGGCTGAACGTGGCGCTCGGTGCCGAGCTGGCGGGGAAAATCGCCGCGGCCGGAGTTGCGGCCACGGACCTTGCTGCCGCGGGACTCAAATCCGCGTCCCGCAACCAGGTGGCGGCGGCGCTCATCGCCGGCTGTCTCGATGGGCTCGCGGTGTTCGAGCGGTCGGGACTGAAGCCGTTCCTGGAGGAGTGGCGCAACGCCGACGCGCTGCGCGGCCGGGCGGTGGAGGTGAAAGCCGTCGAAGGTGCGGTGTCGCGCGGCCTGGCGCGCGGGGTTGATATCCACGGGGCGCTGCTGGTCGAGACCGCGCAAGGCCTCGAGCGCTTCATCTCGGGGGACGTGACCGTGAGGCCTGCCGCATGACCATGTTGCTGGTCGACATCGGCAATAGCCGCATCAAGTGGGCGCGCTTCGACGGCACGCACCTCTCCAGGGGCCGGGCGGCGGCGCATTCGGCATGGCGAGCCGCCGACTTTGCGCGGCGTCTGCTGCGGCCGGTCGGCGGGCTCGAGCAGGCACTGGTTGCGAGCGTCGCGGGCGCCGCGGCTGATCGCCGCCTGGCGGCCGCGGCGCGAGAGAGAGGTGTCGCAGCCCGCTTCGTCGCGGTGCCGCGCGCGGGGGGCGGCGTGAGGGTCGGATACCTCGAGCCCTGGCGCCTCGGTGTCGACCGGTACGTGGCGATGGTCGGCGCGCATGCGCTGTTTCGCGAGGTTCCGGTGTGCGTGGTCGGGGTCGGCACCGCCATGACTGTCGATCTGCTCGATGCAGAGGGTCGTCATCGCGGCGGAGTGATCGTGCCCGCGCCGAATCTCATGGTGGATACGCTGCTCACGAAGACGCAGGGCATCCGGCGCCGTGCACAGGGGGGGGCGGTCGGGGGCAAGGGCATCTTCGCGCGCTCGACACGCGATGCGATCGAGCTCGGTTCCCGTTACGCCGCGGCGGCGCTGGTCGATCGGGCGGTCGAGGAGGCCGCGGGGCTGCTGAAACACGCGCCGCTGGTAGTGCTCACCGGCGGCGAAGCCGCAGCCATACGGCCTCTCCTCAGGAGCCGCTGGGTTGGTGTTCCGGACCTGGTGTTGCGTGGCCTCGCCGTTCTGGCGCGCACCAGGCCGCGCAGGCGGCGCCGATGATCTAGAATAATCCTTCGTGCGCAACGCCTTCATAGCGCTGCTCGTCGTTAACCTCGTGTACTTCGCCTGGGCGCACTGGGTGGATGAGCCCAGGCCGCCGCCGGTGAACGAGGCGCTGGCGAAGCTCCCCCGGCTCAAACTCCTCGCCGAGCTCCCGCCCGAGCAGCGCCCCGCAACCAACACCAGGACGGCGCTCAACGACGCCCCGGCCTGCATGTCGGTGGGACCGTTCGGCGACATCACCAACGCCGCCAGGGCCGCCGGGATCCTCGCCTCCAAGGGCTTCGCGCCGCAGCAGCGCGCCGAGGAAGCCGGAACCCAGGAGGGCTACTGGGTGTACGTCGGGGGACTGAAGGACGAGATCGAGGCCGACCGCGCGCGCGTCAGTCTGCAGAACTCCGGCCTCAGGGACGCGCTCGTGATGCCGCCCGGCACCGAGGCCGGCCGGCGATTGTCGCTCGGGCTCTTCAGCGACCGCGCGCGCGCCGAGCAGCGCGCGGCCGCGGTGAAGAGAATGGGTTTCAAGGCGGAGGTGGCGGAGCACAAGCTGCCGCAGACGGTGTACTGGATCGATCTCACGCCGCGGCCAGGGATGACCACCGTGCCGATCGCGGATCTGTTCGCCGAGGGAGTCGGGTCGCGGATCGCGGTGCAGGCCTGCCCGCCGCCCACTCCGCCGCAGGCCACCGCCGCGACCACGCCGGCGAGTCAGGCCGCCCCGCTACCCGCCGCGACCCCGGCAAACTCGAGCCCGCCCGTGCCGCAGCCCGCGGCCGGCGCTCCCAGGTATCCCTTGCCCACCGTGCAGCAACCCGCCGCATCTCAGGCGACCGCACCGCCGACGCATATTGCGGCGACGCCGAATCCCGCGGCCGGCACGCCGCGATGAGTCAGCGCCGGATATAACTCTCGGCTTCGCTCGAGGACCGGCGTCACGGACACCCACGGAGCTTCACAGCAGTGCTCCTGGAAGGTACTTTGCCAGCCTGGTGCCGCCGGTCTGGATCGAACAGACGACCTGCCGCTTACAAGGCGGCTGCTCTACCACTGAGCTACGGCGGCGCGCTGCGGATTGTAAGGCCGATTCCTCGGGCTCAGCCATCAGAGGAGCCGCCAGGGTGCCACAGGGGAGACGCGATGACTCACAGACCCGCAACCAGCCTCAGCAGGCGTGATTTCCTCAACAGTTCGGCCGCGGCAGCCGCGCTGGCGAGCCTGCCCGGCGCGGTGCTCGCGGCAGCGCAGCCGGGCAAGGCCGCGGTGCTCGCCGAGATCCCGCGCATGCATGCCGCCAACATCAGACGCCTGCAGGAGTGGATCGCGCTGCCGTCGATCGCCGCCGAGAACCGCAACTATCCGCAGGGTCCGGAGTACATGGCGCAGCTGGCGCGCGACGCCGGCTTCACGGACGTGAAGCTCATGCCGACCTCGGGCAAGCCCGGCGTGTTCGGACGCAGCGATGCCGGTGCGCGCACTACGGTAGGCATCTACTTCATGTACGACGTCAAGCAGTTCGTACCCGAGGAATGGAGCTCCCCGCCGCTCGAGGGGCGGCTGGTGCAGAAGGAGGGCCTGGGAACGGTGTGCATGGGGCGCGGCGCCGTGAATCAGAAGGGACCGGAGAACTCCTTCCTGAGCGCGCTCATGGCCTTCAGAGCCGCCGGTGCCCCGTTGCCGGTCAATCTCGTGTTGGTTTGCGAAGGCGAGGAGGAGATCGGCTCGCCGCATTTCGGCGAAGTGGTGCGCTCGCCCGAGGTGCTGGCGGAGCTGAAGAGATGCGTCGGCGTCTTCATGCCCGAGGCCGGACAGGACCGCGACGGCGGCGTCACGGTGTCGCTCGGCGCCAAGGGCGTGGTGGAGCTCGAGCTGGTCTCCACCGGCGAGAAGTGGGGCCGGGGACCGAGCCACGACGTGCATTCGAGTCTCGAGGCGGCGGTGGACTCTCCCACCTGGCACCTGGTGCAGGCGCTCAATACGCTGCTCCAGCCGGACGGCCATACGCCTGCGGTCGAGGGGTTCTTCGAGCTGGCGCGACCGCTCACCGACGAGCAGAAGCAGATGATCGCCGAGCACGTCGCCAAGACCTCGGAAGCCAATACCAAGAAGGCGCTCGGCGTCGAGCACTGGGTCAGGGACACGGACTGGCTCCAATCGCAGCTGCTGCTCGAATCGCAGCCGACGATCAACATCGAGGGTCTGGTCGCGGGCTATACCGGTCCCGGCGGCAAGACCGTGCTGCCGCACCGCGCGGTGGCCAAGATCGACATGCGGCTGGTTCCCGACATGACGGCCGCCGACACGCTCGCCAAGCTCAAGGCGCATCTCGCCAAACACGGCTTCGGCGACATCGAGGTCAACATGTCGGGAGGTTACGATCCGAACCAGACCGACAAGAACAGCCGGCTGATCCAGACCCAGCTGGCAACCTATCGCAAGCTCGGCGCCGACCCGCAGCTGTGGCCGCGCTCGGCCGGATCCTGGCCGGGCTATCTCTTCACCAATCCCCCGCTCAGCCTGCCCGCCGGGCATTTCGGCATGGGACACGGCACCGGCGCGCACGCACCCGACGAGTATTACCTCATCGAGTCGGCGAATCCGCGGGTACAGGGGCTCGACGGAGCGGTCGCCTCGTTCGTGGAGTATCTCTACGCTCTCAGCTGACCCCGTCGGCGCACGCGGACTGATGCCACCCTCGCTCATCGTCTTCGACCTGGATGGCACGCTGGTGGACAGCGTGGGCGACCTGCACCGCGCACTCGACCTGACTCTGAGCGAGTGCGGCTGCGGTTCCCTCACCGAGGCACGCGTGAGAGCAATGGTTGGAGACGGCGTCGAGCAGCTGGTCGCGCGTGCCCTGGAAGCGACCGGCTGCGCAGCCGACCGCAACGCGGCGCTGCGACGCTACCTCGCACACTATGAGGCCGACCCGACGGCCCGCACCGCTCCCTATCCCGGTGTGCGCTCCACGCTCGGGACGCTGCAAAGCCAGGGCACGACGCTTGCGGTACTGACCAACAAGCGCACGCGCGCCACGCAGCTGGTACTCGAACGGCTGGCCCTGGCGTCCTACTTCTCGCGGGTCGTGAGCGGCGATTCACTCCCGTTCCGCAAGCCCGATCCGCGCGCGCTGCTCGACATCGTGCAGGGATTCGGCGCTCGGCCCGAGGCAGCCCTGATGGTCGGCGACAGCGAGGTCGACGCAGCGACGGCGCAGGCCGCCGGGGTGCCGTTCGTGCTGGTGACCTACGGCTACCACCGGGTCCCGCTCGAAGAGATCGCCAGCGCCGCCAGGCTCGACGAGTTCGCGGCGCTCATGCGTTTCGTCGCGCAGCGCTAGCTGCGCTGCTTCAGTGAATCACCTTGTGTTCCCTGAGGATTTTGACCGTGCGCTCGATCGGCAGCGCCTCGACGCTGTGTCCGTTGCCGGCGGTGGTCGTCGCCCTGAGCATGGAGTTGTAGATCGCCTCTTCGGTGGCCTCGATCGCAGCCTCGAACAGCGGCGACATGGCGAGCGTCGTCACGACCTCGGTCCTGCGGGTCAGCGCCTTGTCGTCGCTGCGGATGCGCACCTCGGGCGCCGTCGAGAAGGCGATCGCATAGTCGCCGCTGCCGTTGGATGCCGAGCTTCCGGTGCGCGCCATGCCGAGCAACGCCCGGGCCGCGAGGCGCTTCAACTCGCGCGCATCGAGCGGCGCGTCGGTCGCGAGCACCATCATGCAGGAGCCGTCCGCCCGCTCCCGGCTGCGGGCGGCGAGCGCGGCCTGATCGCGCAGGTAATACTGGCCGAGCTCGACTCCGACCGGTGCTCCGGCGATCGTGAGCACGCCGCCGAAATTCGTCTGCACCAGCACACCGACGGTGTAGCCGCCGAGCGTGGCGGGCAGGCGGCGCGACGCCGTGCCGATGCCGCCCTTCCAGCCGAAGGCCACGGTTCCGGTACCGGCTCCCACCGCGCCTTCCTCGACCGGGCCGCCGCGGGCGCCGGTGAGCGCGGCGAACACGTCCTCGGGGCTGATGTGCCGGCCGCGGATGTCGTTGAGGAAGCCGTCGTTGGTCTCGCCGACCACCGGGTTGATCGACAACACGTCCTCGTTGCCGGGCAGCTGCAGCATCCAGGTGATGAGGGCGTCCGCGACGCGCGGCACCGCGACGGTGGAGGTGAGCAGGATCGGCGTCTCGATCTCGCCGAGCTCATCCACCTGCGTGACGCCGGCCAGCTTGCCGTAGCCGTTGCCGACCGCGATCGCGCCCGGCACCTTCTCGCGATAGAGGTTGCCGGGATGCGGGACGATCGCGGTCACCCCGGTACGGATATTGTCGCCCCTGACGATGGTCGTCTGGCCGACCGCAACGCCGGCCACGTCGGTGATCGCATCGAGCGGCCCCGCGGGCAGGACCCCGACCTTCAGTCCCAGCTCGGAAGCCCGCGGACGCTGCGGCGTGTCGGCCTGGGCCGCGCCGAGCGCAATAAGGAAGATCGCGGTGGCGGCGAATGGCTTCCCTGACATGCCCCAAGCATACGATGGCGGGCGCTGCGCCACGACCCGCTATACTCCCCGGGATGAACGAAGCCGTTACGGTCGCACCGACCGAATCCCACGAGCTCTCGCGCTCGCTACGTCCGCGGCACGTCGCCATGATCACCATCGGCGGCATCATCGGCGCCGGGCTGTTCGTCGGCAGCAGCGTGGCCATCAGTGCGACCGGGCCTGCGGTCATCATCAGCTACCTGCTGACCGGGTTCCTGCTGCTGCTGGTCATGCGCATGCTCGGCGAGATGGCGGTCGAGATGCCGCAGGTGCGCTCCTTCACCGAGTTCACGCGCGCGACGCTCGGCAACTGGGCCGGCTTCTCGGTCGGCTGGCTCTACTGGTACTTCTGGGTGACGGTGATCCCCGTCGAGGCGATCGCCGGCGCGGCGATCATCAAGGACTACGTGCCGCTGCCGCAGTGGGAGATCGGCGCCGCGCTCATGGTGTGCATGACCTCCGTGAACCTGATGTCGGCGCGTGCCTACGGCGAGTTCGAGTTCTGGTTCTCCTCCATCAAGGTCGCGGCCATCATCTCCTTCATCCTGATCGTCGGCGCCCACGCCTTCGGCTTCCGCTCGCCGAGCGGGCCGACTTTCTCGAACCTCACCGCCTACGGCGGCTTCGCGCCGCTCGGCTGGTTCGCCGTGCTCGCCTCCGTGACCACGGTCATCTGGTCGATGATGGGGGCCGAGGTGGTCACGATCGCCGCCGCCGAGTCACCCGAGCCGGCGCGCGCCGTGGCGCGCATGACCTCGACCATCATCACCCGCATTCTGCTTTTTTACGTGCTGTCGGTGTTCGTCATCACCTGCGTGGTGCCCTGGAACAAGGTGGTGCCGGCGCAGTCGCCGTTCACCCTGGCACTCGATGAGGTGCGTTTCCCCTACGCGACCGACATCATGAAGGCGGTGGTTCTCACCGCGGTGCTTTCCTGCCTCAATTCCTGTTTCTACATCGCCTCGCGGGTGCTGTTCGTGCTCGCCACGCGCGGCGACGCGCCGCACTGGCTGGTGCGCACCAACCGCCGCCACGTGCCGGATCGCTCGGTACTGCTCGCGAGCCTGTTCGGTTTCGCGGGCGTGATGGCCGCGATTCTCTCGCCGGCCGGCGTGTACGTGTTCCTGACGAACTCCTCCGGCGCCATCATCGCGATCATCTATCTCATGATCGGCGTGGCGCAGGTGGTCTCGCGCCGCGCCCGCGAGCGCGCCGGGCTGCCGCCCTCGGCGCTGCCGATGTGGTTCTTTCCGTGGCTGAGCTACCTGGGGATCGCGGGGATGGCCTCGGTGCTGGTCGCGATGGCCTTCACCCCGTCGCATCGCGCCGAGCTCTGGACCAGCGCGATATCGATTGCCGTCGCGCTGCTCGCCTACGTGGTGTTGCGGCGACCGCGCGGCGCCGCGATCACCGCGCCGTCGGCCGCCGCGCCGCAGCGCTAGGCGCCTCAGTCGGCCGAGGCGAGCGTCTGCCCGAGCGCCTCGAGCAGTACGTCCGCGTGCTGCGTCTCGAGGGTCAGCGGTGCGCGGATCTTCAGAACGTCGCCGCCGCGCCCGGTGGAGCCGATCAGCACGCCGCGCCGGCACATGCCGTTCACTACGCGCTTCACCTCCGCCGATCCGGCGAGGCCGCTCACCGGGTTGGCGCGCAGCTCGACGCCGAGGAACAGTCCCGCGCCACGCACCTCGCCGATCGCCGAGGTTCCCGCTGCCAGCGCACGCAGGCCGCGCATGAGATGCGCGCCGGTGCGCGCGGCGTTGGCGAGCAGCTTCTCGCTGCGGATGACCTCGAGCACCGCAAGCGCCGCGGCGCACGAGACGCTGTTGCCGCCGAAGGTATTGAAGTAGTGGCGGCGCCTGGCGAAACGCGCCAGGATCTCCGGCCGGGCCGCGAGCGCGGCCACCGGGTGTCCGTTGCCCATCGGTTTCCCCATGGTCACCAGATCGGGCACCACGCCGTGGCGCTGGAAGCCCCACATCGACTCGCCGAGTCGCCCGAAGCCGGGCTGCACCTCATCCGCGATGAACAGTCCGCCCGCGGCCTGCACGTGGCGCACCGCCTCGGCGAGGAAGCCCTTGGGATCGGCGTACACGCCGTCGCTCGAGAAGATCGTGTCCACGAGCAGCGCCGCGAGACTCACGCCGTCGCGGCGCATGCGCTCGAGGCACTCGGCGACGTGCCGGCCGAAGGCTTGAGGTCCCCCCGGGCCCGCCGGCGAGGGCACGGCGTACACCCCGGGCCCGAGCGCGGCGCCGTCCTCGGGCGACATGCCCGAGAGCACGTCGGTGACCCCGTGGTAGGAGAAGTCCGTGATGATGAAGCCGGTGCCGCCGGTCACGGCCTTGCTGACGCGCACCGCGAGATCGTTGGACTCGCTCCCGGTGCAGGTGAATACCACGTTAGCGAGCTCGCCCGGCATGGTGGCGAGCAGCTTCTCGGCGAGCTCGAGCGGCTGCTCGGCGAGATAACGTGTGTGCGTGTTGAGAATGCGCGCCTGCCGGGCGAGCGCCTCGACCACGTGCGGGTGGCAGTGACCGACCACCGGTACGTTGTTATAGGCGTCGAGATAGGCGCGGCCGTGCTGGTCATACATCCACACGCCCGCGGCGCGTACCAGCTGCAGCGGCTGATCGTAGAAGAGGCGGTAGGTGGGCGAGAGCACCCGGGCGCGGCGCGCCAGGATACCCGTGGGGGCCTGCGGCGATGCGATCGTCAAAGTCTCACCTCCTCAGCCGACAGACGCTCGGCGATCGCGAGTCGCGCGCGCATGACCTGCGGCGTGAGCGGCGCGTAGTGCCCGCTCGCCGGGTTGCGATGCACGTGCCATTCATGGATCACCACGGTCATGAGCAGGCGCGCCGCGGCCAGCACCCCCAGCATCGCCAGCTCCTCCGGAAACAAGGGCAATGAATCATCATAGGCGATCGCGGTCTCGCGGACCGCCTCGCGCGCCGCGGCCGGGTCGGCGCAGTCGGGCGGGATGAGCTCCGCGGCGGCGACCGCGACGTCGGAGATCACGGCGGCGTAGGTCATGTCGCCGAAGTCGATGACCCCGGTCACCCGGATCTCGTCCGCGGGGTCGACCAGCAGATTGAGGGGATTGAGGTCGTTGTGGACCACCTGATGGCGCAGCGGCGGCAGCCCCGAGGCGATGCGCGGAACCAGTCGCTCGAGCAGCTCCGTGACCGCTCCCGCGAACGGGAAATCAGGCATGTCGGTGAGGAGCGAGCGCATGTGACCGGTGTGGCGCACGTCCCAGGCGATGGCGCGCCGCGAGGCAGGGTGGCTGAAGCCGCGCAGCGCGAGCGCCAGCTGTCCGCCGATCCGGCCGCAGGCGGCCCGCTGGCCTGCCGAGCGGGTCGAGGCTCCGAGCAGCCGCCCCGGAAGCCAGGTCAGCATGCGCGCCGTCCGCTCGAGGCCGGCGGCGCGGAAGCGGACGTGGGTCTCACCGCGCAGTGCGCGCACCACGCGCGGCAGCGGCAGCTCGGGGTCGGCCCGCTCGAGGTGCAGGAGCGCCGCGGTCTGCAAGTCGCTCTCGGCCGGATGCTCCGCGGGGTTGGCGATCTTCAGCACGTACTCGGCGCCATCAGCCGCGCTCAGCCGGAAATTCTCGTCGCGCTCGCCCGTGAGGCGTGCCATCGAGGCGGGGGTGAGGCCGTAGCGCTCGCGCAGCAGCGCCGCGGCGCCCTCCAGCCCGACGGGCTGCGGCGGCGCCACCATGGTGGCCATGAAGGCACTCACCTCATCGGTCATCGCATGCTTTTAGCCGCAAATTCCCGATGCCGGCAAGTCCTTGCCGCCGGCGCGGCAAATGCTTGCCGCGGGCGCGGCCGGCGGGTGCCGCCGGCGCGAGCCCGCGCGGCCGCCGTGTCCCGCGAGCTAAAGATTTGCCGCCTGCTGCCGTAGCGCGCCGCGCTGCGACCGCGCTCGCAATTTTGCCGGCGGCGCTCAATGTCGTCGCGCCGCGACCGATAGACAGCACGTAGGACGATTCAAACACACGGACAGCGGAAGCGAAGCACCATGAAGACCAACCATGTCGAGACTCTGAGGTTGTGCGAAGTCGGTGAGCAGCCCATGGTGCGCGCCCCCGGCGGCCGCGTGGTTCACGACCTGCGCGGCAACGCTCGCTGGGACTGGGCCGTGACCACCGCCGTGCTGGCGAAGAAGACGATCGCGGATCTGATCAGCACGCTCGACATCCCGGCGCTCACCATCGACGAAGTCGACGCATCGAAGGCCAACGATCCCTACAACAGCTGCGGCCGGCGCGCGTAATTGACTCCTGCGCCGCCGGCTGCGGCTGTGCTCCCTTTCCAGCCGCCAACTCCTCCCCTGAGTTGACGAAAATCCCCTGGCCCCCGGCGTTGCGGCTCGCCGGGGCCGGGACCAGAGAGCCAAGCGCAACGCGCGCGCCTCGCGTCGAGCTAGCGGCGCCGCGTGCGCGGGCGGGGCTCCCCCGGCACCAGGTCGAGCACCAGCACCTCGAAGGGCTTGAGAGTTATGTTCGTGGTCTTGTCGGTCCGCAGCTCGAGCGGGTCCGCGGGCGCGTAAGCGCGACTCGCGCGCCAGTGCAGCGGCTCGGTCGCGGGCAGCTCGAGCATGCTGTTGAGTGCGAGCTCGAAGGACTGTGGCCGATCGGCCGGATTACGCACTGCGATTACCGCGCGTCCCGGCGCCCAGGAGGCCCAGCCGTACACCTCGCCACGCGCCGGGTCTCCGCCCACCCAGTGGCTGTCGCGCAGCACCGCCGCGCGCTTGCGCGCCCAGTTCGCGCCCTCGGCGAGCGTGTCCCAGTCGCGCTCGCTGAGCAGGTCGGGAGAGACATAGAGCTCCTGCAGTCCCGTACCGGATGCGAAATAGGTGTGCACCTCGTCGGGGAAGTCGCCGTGCGGATCGGCGTCGAGTCCATGCGCATGGCGCGCGTAGATGATGCCGTGGAGCATGAGCGAGTTGAGGGGGAACAACGGCCCGGCGCGCACCACGCCGCCGTAGGTGTCGGCGTCGCGGTAGGTGATCCAGCGCTGTCGGTCGCTGCCGGTACCGGCAAAGGAGTGATCCTCGCCGCCGCGCCAGATCGAATCGGCGCTCTTGAGCCAGAAGGGCGAGGGCCAGGTGCCGGTCGTCAGATTGATGAACAGGTCGGGCTGGACCGCACGCAGGTCGGCGATCAGAGCCATCGCCGCGGCGAAGTCGCTGTCGAACTCGCTCCCCGGCGTGACCCTGTCGGGACTGCCGGTGCCGTCGAGCTTGAACTGGTTGACGCCATCCTCGCGCACGAGCCTCAGCGCCGCCTCGTGGAAGAGCGCGTAATACTTCGGCCCCGAGAGCGCCAGCCCCTGCTCGCCGATCTCGTAGCCGGCCGCCTGCGCTGCCGCGAGGCGCTCGTGCCGCGGCTCCCCGTAGCCGCCCCACGGGGATAGCCAGACGCCCACGCCGGCACCGAAGCGCTGCGCCGCCTCGCGCAGCGGCGTGAAGCCGTGCGGGAAGTCGGCGCTGAACTGCCACAGGCGTGCGTGATCGTCCCAGCCGTCGTCGAACAGGAACGAGTCCATGCGTACGCGCCGCGCGTCCACCAGATGCTCGCCGAAGGCGCGAATCGCCGCGAGCGCCTGCGCCTCGGTGTAGGGCGTGAAGTAACCGATGTCGTACCAGGAGTTGTAGTGCAGGAACGTGCGGAAAGGCGCCGCGCGCTCGTTCTCGAGGTAGGCGGCAAAGCCGCGGCGCCGCTGCCCGCGCGGCAGCACGCCGAGGACCGCGGAATAGGCGGCCGGTACCCCGGCGCGCAGCGGCAGCACGCGGCGCAGCGTCATGTTCGCGTGCCCGTCGACCACGTCCGCCTCGGCCATCGGGTGCTCGAAGGCGAAGAAGGAGTCGCCGGCGATGATGGGCGAGCCGGCCACGGTTCCCGCGACGAAAGCGCCGGGCAGCTCGAGCGCGATGAGAGTCACGCGCGCCAGGTCCAGGTCCGCCGCCGGCTCGAGCGTGAGCTGCTCGCGCACGTAGCTGGTGCCATCGCGCAGCAGCGCGCGCCAGTGGACCCTGAGCCCGGTAGCCGCGTCGGCGAGATCGGCATCGAGCGCCATCCCGGAACGGCGCTCGGCGGCGCGCGCGGCGTTCGGCAGCGCGGCGACTTCGCTGCACGCCGGCGGGGCGGCGAGCGTGAAGCGCGAGCCGCCGATGGCCGACGCCCCGCGCGGCGTCAGCGAGAACAGCTCGCCCGCCAGCGCGCGCGGCTGGTGCGTGATTCCATTATCGAGCGCGTCCGGGAGCAGCTGCTGCTCCTGCACCTTCACGGCGAAGCGCACGGCGAGGTTCTCAAGCGAAGCACCTTGCGCATCGCTCGAGCAGTGCGCGTTTCCGGGATCGAGCGGCAGCCAGGGCGCCGCCAGCTCCTCGGCGCCGGCCGCGGTGGCGAACGCGGGCAGCAGCGCGAGTAACAAGGTGTATCTCATTCGCGGGCGATTATAAACGTGCGGCGCCGGAGGCTCTTTGCGGCGCGCGGCTCGATCTCTGCTAATCTCGGCGCTCTCACCCGGGCACGGAGGCGCCGTGCACTTTCTGCTCATCTACGATTTTGTACCGGATTACCTCGGGCGGCGGCCGCCGCACCGGGCCGAGCACCTGCGGCTCGCCTGGGAGGCTCACGAGCGTGGCGAGCTGCTGCTGGCCGGCGCGCTCGCCGAGCCTGTGGACGGTGCGCTGCTGCTGTTCGAAGGCGCCGATGATCGGGCGGCGCGCGCTTTCGCCGCGAGCGATCCGTACGTCAAGGCGGGCCTGGTGAGAAGCTGGTCGGTGCGGCCCTGGACGACCGTCGTCGGCGCCATGGCCGCGACCCCGCTGCGCGCGGTCGGCTGAACCGGGGATGCATGGCCGCGACAGCACTTCGCTTCGGCAGAAACTGCATGGCGGCGGCGCTGGCCGCGCTGCTGCTCGCGACCCCTGCTGCGGGGATCCTGGCTGAGGAATCCCGGCACCTCACCGCCATTCTGGTCGTCGCCCGCGACGAGCTCCCGGATCCTTACTTCGCCGACTCGGTCGTGCTGGTGCTCAACAACCTGGGCGACTCCCCGGCCGGCATCATCATCAATCATCCGACCAGGATCCCGGTGGCGGAGCTGTTTCCGGATCTGAAGAACCTCACGCGGCTGCCCGACGTGATCTATTTCGGCGGACCGGTCGAGGTGAGCTCGGTGTGGTTCCTGTTCCGTGCCGCGAGGCCCCCGGAGAAGAACACGGCGATCGAGGCCTTCGAAGGGGTTTACCTGAGCGGCAGTCGCGAGCTGCTGCTGAAGCTCCTCACGCGCGAGCGACCGATGGAGGGTCTCAAGATCTTCGTCGGTCATGCGGGCTGGGGGCCGGGGCAGCTCGAGGGTGAGGTCGCCCGCGGCGACTGGAAGCTCGAGCACGCGGAAGCCGCCGCGATCTTCAGCGGCAAGTATGACCACCGCAAGCCCGGCGCGCAGACGCCGAAGGACGGGGCGTGACGATTCGCCGCGGCTGAGCGGGCCGCAGCCTAGCGCTGCGCCGCGAGCGGCGACTGCAGCAGTCCGGTCGCCACCGCCGACATCGCCGTGACGCCGGTCTCGAGCGTCGGCCTCGGCAGCGGCTCGAAGTGGCTGGTGTGCGGTCCCGGCAGGTGCTTGCCGGCGGCCTCGGCCGCCGCGAACTTGCCCGGATCCATTGCGCCGAGGCGGAAGTACACCACCGGGATCTCGTTGCGCTTCAGGTCCGCGCTCATACCGAAGACGCCGACGTCCTCGCTCCCCATGATCCTCTCGGCCGGATGCACGTGCTCGGCGCCGAGCGCCCTGACCAGCAGCTGGTTGACGCGCGCAGTGAGCGCCGGGTCGTTGTACTGCATCGGTGTCGACTCATCCTCGAGCACCGTGACGACTGCGGCCTTCTCGGGCGGCAGGTTGGCGGAGGTGGTGATGCCGGCCGCGATCTGCTTCAGGCCGTCGATGATGATCTGGCGGCTCTTCTCGGAGTAGGCGCGGGTCGTCAGCTCGAGCCGCACCTCGTCCGGGATGATGTTGCGCTTCGTGCCCCCGTGGATGCTGCCGACGGTGACCACCGAGGGGTCCTGGGGATCCTCCTCGCGACTCACGATGGTCTGGATCTGCGTGACGTAGTAGGCGGCGAGCGTCACCGGGTCACGGCCGACGTGCGGCGCCGCGCCGTGGCCGCCGATGCCCTTGATCACGACGTCGATGGAAGTCGAGCTGGCCGAGGCCGGGCCGGGGATGATCCCCACCTCGCCGGCGGGCAGCAGGTTGGTGTCATGCAGGCCGATGATCATGTCGGGTCGCCCGAAGCGCTCGTAGAGGTGATCCGCCAGCATCGCCTTGGCGCCGTCGATGGTCTCTTCCGAGGGCTGCCCGATGATCATGACGGTGCCGTGCCACGCGGCGCGCGTGGCGGCCAGCGTGCGCGCCGTGCCGAGCAGCACGGTCGTATGCACGTCATGGCCGCAGGCGTGCATCACGCCGACTTCCTGGCCGCTGCTGTTCTTCGTGGTCACGTGGCTCGCGTAAGTGAGGCCGGTCTCCTCCACGATCGGCAGCGCGTCCATGTCGCCGCGGATGAGAAGCGCCGGCCCGGCTCCGTTGCTGAGGATCCCCACCACACCGAAGGCCCGCGAGCCGTCGGGATAGACGCCGACGTGCTCGGTGACGCTGTAGCCCGCCTCGCGCAGTCCCTTGGCGAGGATCGCCGAGGTGCGTGCCTCGTGGTGCGAGAGCTCGGGATGGGAGTGGATGTCCTGGTACATCGCGAGCAGTGAGTCGCTCTGGCTGGCGACCGCGGGCGGCAGGCTCTGCGCCTGCAGTACCGGGGCGGCGAGCATCAGGCAGCCGACGGCGAGCTGCTTCACTAGCGCGCTCCCTCGACCGTGAGTTCGACCGGGACGTTGTTGCGCGTGGCGTGCGAATAGGGGCAGATCTTCTCGTGTGCCTCGCGCGCGAACGCCTCGAGCTCGGCCTGCGGCAGAGTCGTGTCCCTGACGTGCAGCTTCACCGCGATGCCAAAACCGCCGGCATCCCGCGGACCGATCGACACGCTGCAGGTGACGGTGGCCCCTTTGGCGTTCTTTTTCTTCTGCACCGCGACGAAGTCGAGCGCGCCGCCGAAGCAGGCCGCGTAGCCGCAGGCAAACAGGTGCTCGGGCGTGGTGGTGTTGGGACGGCCCGGGCCGCCCATCGCCTTCGGCACCGACAGGTCGACCGCTACGGAATGGTCCTCGGCCTCGGCGTGACCGTTGCGGCCGCCGGCACAGGCAGCAACCGCGGTGAACAGGGGTTTGATGGTATCCATGGGGTCCTCCTCTTTCGCTTCAATGTTCCCATGAGTCCGCAGGAATTCAAATCCAGGCGCGGCGCGGCCGGCTGCGCCGAGTGCAGCCGCAGCAAAGCCCTGAGCGTGAGCGTGAGCGCCCCGGAGATGCCGGCAGCGCCCGCCGTGAGCTAGGATGCGACAAACGGGGGATCAGCGATCCGGCACATCCAGAGAAGGAGGTGTGCGATGACAAGGATCAATGTTGCCATCGCGGTTGCCGGCGAGACGCGCGGGCGGCTCTACGAGATCGCGACGCAGTGCCGTGCCCTGGGGTTCGGCCACACCGCGACGCTATCCGATGTCGGCGTGCTGAAGGGATCCGCGGAGCTCGAGGACCTGCCGGCGCTGCGCGCCGTGCCGGGCGTGCTCGGCATAGAGATGGAGGAGCTGCGCAGCTCGCGCGGCGCGCGCCGCATTCCCAAGGTGAGGGTGCGCAGCGGCGGCGCGCGGCGCACGCGCCGCGCGGGGCCCGCGCCCACCAGGCAGTAAGCGCCCCTCACTCGCCGCCGCTGACAGCATCGATGCGCACGTGATCGGTGCGCGCCTTCTCCCATGCCTGCAGCGTGAGTCCGTTGCTCTCGAGCAGCTCGCGGATCTCGCCGGTACGCCAGTCGAGGATCTGGTCGAGCACCGGCACCATGATGCTGAAGGCGTTGTCGCTCAACACCGTGGCGCGCGCAATGCGCGCCAGCTGGCGGTTGTCGGAGACCGCGATCGTGAAGCCGTCGTGGTTGTTGACGTGCAGCATGACGTGCACGTCGGAGCCGCCGTCGCCGACGTAGATGACGCGATCGGCCGGGATGGCGAGCTGCCGTCCGAGCTCCTCGATCACCGCGACCTTGCCGTAGCCGGCCGGCACGCGGCGGATGGCGTGCACCTCGCCGGAGAGGGCGTCGTACTCGAGCTCGGTGCCGTAGATGTGATCCGGTGCCACGATGCCATCGAGCGCCGCGACCACGATCTCGCGCGGCGCAGCCGAGATCACGAAGAACGAGAACCTGAGGTTCGGCAGGCCGCGCTCGAGAAAGCGCACCAGCGCCGGGATCGCGCTCTTGAGGCGCACGCGCCGGCCGGTCTCCAGCAGATGCTCGGGCCGCACACCGCGGAATTCCGGGTCGTGACGGATGAGGTAAGCGAGCTCGCCTCCCTGCTGGACGAGATTGGTGCGTGCCAGCCCGCGCACCCGCTCCTGGTAGCCTTCGACGCCGAGCAGGCCGCTCAGCACCACGCCGGAGTCGTTGAAGCTCAGCGTCTGATCGAAATCCGACGCCAGCAGATAATGCCTAGCGATGTTGGTGTTCACCGACAGCCTCGCGCGCGCCACTCGGGTCTTCACTGGACTGCGCTGCGTGCCGAAGATTCCCTGCGCAGGAAAACTGCAACACGCGCTTTACACGGCACTCCTGCCCGGAGTCTGCACGAGCCGTGCCAGCAGGGTGGGGCCCGATCGGCCGCCTCAAAGGGGCGCTGGCGGCACCGTCGGCGCGATCCGGGAGCGGCCGCCGCGCCGACGCACGGTCCTGGTGCACGGGCGTATAGTGCGCGAGGGGTACAACGTGTGGCTCATATTCATTCTGTTCGCGATCGCCGCGCTCGTCGGTCTCACGCTGGCGATCGTGGTGTTTCGGGGCAGGCTGCCGCCCGTGGCCGGCGCGGTCCTGCACGGCGCCCTGGCAGTGAGCGCGCTCGCGCTGCTGTTCATCGCGGTGCTGGCGCAGGGAGCACGGGGCGCAGCGTTCTGGGCGCTCATCTGCCTGACTCTCGCCGCGCTCGGGGGCCTTACGCTGGCCTTCCGTTTTCACGCGCGCAGGCAGGCACTCCCCAAGGGCTTCGTCGCCGGCCACGCGGCGCTCGCCGTGGTGGGATTGGTGCTGCTGCTCGTCAAGCTCATCTGAGCGGGCAAAAACGGGTCCCATAGGTCACTCCTCGTCTCCGATCGGCATCCCGGGCGGCGCCTCGATGGGCTCGGCGGGAGCGAAGCGCGACGGATCGGCGAGGAACAGATCGATGCGGTGGGCGAGATAGGCATCGGTCGGCGATGCGCCGTCCGCGCGGCGCCGAACCTCCGTGAGCTTGGCCTGCGTGACGGCACGCACCTCGCCCGGGGCGTTGGTGTCGGCGGCCAGCGTCAGCAGCGCTTCGACGGTACGCATGTATACGGCGCGCTGCACCGCCTGGGCGAGCCCGGCGCCGCGCGGCGCCTTGCCGGTCGCGGCGAGCGCCGCATCGATCACCGCGCCGAGCGTGAGGTTGCCTGGATCGCGCGCGCCATATTCGACCAGACGTGCCGCACGTTGCGGATTGAAGAGCCCGGCAAGCGTGAGGTCGGCGGCGCACTCCGCCGTCATGATCGGATCGAAGGCCGGCTGCGTGCGCGACGGAAAGGATTCGCGCGTGGCCGGCAGACCCGGCGGCCGCGGCGGCAGGAGCCTCAGCAGCGGCTCGGGCAGCGTCAGGAATTCCGGCGACAGCGTCTTCAGCACCGCGGTGAGTGCGCGCTGCTGCACCTCGGCAGCGACGATCGCGGGTCCCGGCGCGCCGTCGCCGCGCACCTGATAGCGGTAGTCGAGGCCGCCGATCTCCGTCACGGCTGCATCGACCTGGTAGCGATGCAGCAGATAGAGCGGCACCAGGGTGTCCTCGAGCTGCGCCGCGGGCGCGCCCTGCCGGATCGCGTTCTCGCCAAAGCGCGCGAGCGCCGCGGCGCGCACGCTGAGCACCCGCTCGAGCTCGACGGCGGGGTCGGAGCCGTTGTCCCACATGTGCGCATAGGGGTGTGCGCTGCTGATGGCGCGCGCGTCGGCGTCGGTGATGTACACCAGCCCGCTCCGGGCCGAGTCGCCGAGGATCCGCTCGAGCCCGGCGGCCTCCTCGGCCGGGTTGGCAAACTGCCGATAGCCGTAGTTGATCGCCACCTTGTCCCAGTCGCCGATGTTCGCGGCGTAGGCCTGCGAGAGGTTCGGCGCACCGTTACGGTCGAGCGTGATCCAGGGATGCGGGTAGTCCATCACCGATACCGACTGTGCCGGGGTATGCGGAAAGGCGCTGGCGGCGAAGTTGTGTGCCAGGCCGAGCGTGTGTCCGACCTCGTGCGCCGCCAGCTGGCGCAGCCGCGCCAGCACCATGTCGCTCATCGGATCGCGCTGCGAGGCATCCGCGCCGCCCTTGGCGTAAGGCGCGAGCAGGGCTTCGGCAATCAGATAGTCCTGCCGGCCGCGCAGCGAGCCGAGCGTGACGTTGCCCTTGATGATCTCGCCGGTGCGCGGATCGGCGATCGGAAAGCCGTACGACCAGCCGCGCGTGTAGCGATGCACCCACTGGACGATGTTGTAGCGGTCATCCATCGGATCGGCGCCCTCGGGCAGCAGCTCCACCTGGAAGGTGCCCGGCGCCCAGCCGGCCGCCTGAAACGCCTGGTCCCACCAGCGCGCGCCTTCGAGCAGCGCCGAGCGGATCGGCTCGGGCGCGCCCCGGTCGATGTAGTAGCGGATCGGCGCGAGCGGCTTGCAGCGCTCGGTGCAGGCCGGATCCTCCTTGAGCAGCCGGTGCCGCACGATCAGCTGCCGGTCGAGCGGTGCGCCGAGCGGCGCGGTGTAGTCCCTGTAGGTCAGGTCGAAGTAGCCGGCACGCGGATCGAAGCGCCGCGGCGTGAAGCCCGGACCCGGCAGCTCGACGAACGCCTGGTGCTCGCGCACGGTGAGCGCATGCGCATCGGGCGCCACCTCGTCGACGAGCCTGCTCTTGGCGATCGAATCGGCCGCGAAGGTGAGGATCGCCTCCACCTCGACGTTCCTTACGAATGCCGCCGTGCCATCGAGCGCTATGCCGGAGCGCGCCGGGTCGAGCTTGTAGTTGTCCTGCTTGCTGCGCGCCAGCGTCTCGGCGACGTTGTGCGCATCGCGTACGAAGAAGTCGGTTGCATCGACCAGTACCGGGGCCTCCCTGCCCGCGGCGGCGGCGTCCTCGGCTTCGATCTTGAACCCCGCCAGCACCGACTCGGGGAAGGACTGCGTGACCGCGAGCTGCTCGGGCTGCGAGTCGGCCGAGCTGCGGAAGTCCTGGTTGGGCTGCACCAGCAGCACCCTGGGTCCGATGCGCTCGAAGCGCACGATGCGCGCCCGCGAGGGCTGCCCGCGATCGAGACCCAGATCGTTGGAGCCGACGCCGTAGGGGAGCGACTCCATGTAGAGGAGGTCGGCGTTGAGGCGCGGGATCTCGAGGTAGAGCTTGCCGCTCTTCTCATCCCAGTACAGGTCGAGCAGCCCCGGCATGCGGCGCATCGCCTGGGTCTTCGCGGCGATCTGCGGCAGGCGCTCGGGGGGCTTGGCCTGCGGCGCGTCCGCCGCGGAGCAGGGGAGCGGCCAGCTGGCAGCGAGCGCGGCCGCGGCGAGCAGCAATTCCAGTACGCGTTTTTTATTCATGGGAAGCCGCGTCTCGAGGGCGGTGCGCGATTGCATCACATCTGCGGTGCCCAGGAGCTGCACCAGCCGGCTGCCTTGACGTCCTTGCCCGGGAAGATCTGGCACGCGCCCCGCGTCGAACCCTCGGCTCCCTGGTAGAGCGCGCAGTTCGCGCAGCGGCTGCCGGTACTGGCGCCGCTCGCCTTCGAGGCATCCTCGACGTACTTGAGCGCCTTCGCCTCGGGCGAGGTGGCATCGAGCAGCGGTGCGGAAGCGGCAGCAGCGGCACGGCCCAGGCGTGCGGCGGTGAGCGCCGCGAGCGGCGCGCCGAGCGCGAGTCGTTGCAGCAGACGACGGCGGGCGAGGGAGCGCAGGTCCGACATGAGATCACCTCCGGCGCGGGCGGTGAGCGTACCACTCCCGTGGCGGGGAGCAGCGGTCAGCGCGGGAGGGTCGTCAGCTCGACGCCTGGGCGGCGTGGGTTTCCATCATGAGGCCGGTACCGCCGCGCGAGACGTGTGCCACGACGGCGATGCGGCGATGGAGCTTGATGACCTGGCCCAGGTTGATGGCGAAGGAGAGAACGACCTGCTGTCCCTTGCGCAGGCCGAGATTGCTGGTCTCGATGAACACGCCGGTCGCGCTCAGGTTGACGGCCTTGCACAGCTTGCGGCGGCCGCCGGGCACGGTGATATAGACGATCGTCCGGGCGCGATGCCGGGTGTGCAGGCGACGTTCCACAGAATCCTTCATCGGATCTTCTTCTCTTCAGCGGTCCGTCGAGATCCATCCGCGGTCCGCGCGGTCATTATGCGCCGGCGCACATGGCCTCCTGCACGCAAGTAAACTTAATTTTGCCACCTGGCTGCAATGCCGCGGCGCCAAAAAGCCGTCGCGTGGGAACATCGCGCACCCCGCAATGTTGCAAAAAGCGAGCCGCGGACGCGGGCGCGAGCTCAGTCGGCGCGCAAAAAACCGCCGATCTCGCTGCCGAAGGTCGCGAGGTCGACGAGGAACGCATCGTGGCCCTCGATGCAGGTGAGGGGCGCGAAGCGGGTGGCGACGCCGCCGGCCTCGAGCGCCGCGGCGATCGCCTGCTGCTCGGTCACGGAAAAGAGCAGGTCGGTCTGCACGCCGATCACCAGGGCGCGGGCGAGCCCGGAGCGCCGGAAGAGCGCCACCGGATCGCCGTGGGCGGCGAGCTCGAAGCGGTCCATGGCGCGGGAGATATAGAGGTAGCAGTTTGCGTCGAAGACGTTGGTCCAGCGCTGTGCGAGGGACTCGAGGTAGCCCTGCACCGCGAACTCCGAGGCGAACGGATCCTGCGGCCCGAGATCGGCGCGGATGGGCTCGCGCCCGAAGCGCTGCTGCCACTCGG
>JASHVF010000204.1 GCA_030039615.1 Gammaproteobacteria bacterium
GAGCCCTACTACGTGGACGTCACCACCCAGGAGGAGGAGATCTGGCCCGGAGTGCGCGCGTTTCATCGCAGCGAGGGTGCGGTTGGCACGGTGCTCTACCCGCTGGTGTTCGGCGCGCGCAGCGTCGGCTACTTCATCCTCACCTTCGGGCGCGATGCGCGCGACGTGCCGCGCAGCGGTCTGCTCGTGGCGCTCGCGCAGCAGGCGACGCTCGCCGTGCAGCTGACGCGTCTCGCCTACTCGGCCAAGGAGGCCGCCGTGCTCATGGAGCGCACCCGCATCGGCCAGGAGATCCACGACGGCCTGGCGCAGGCCTTCACCGGAATCCTGATGCAGCTCGGCGCGGCCGAGGAGTTCCCCTCGTGCAAGAAGCGCAACTCCGAGCTCGCCATCACGCTGTCGCGCATCCGCGACCTGGCGCGCGACGGTCTCGCCGAGGCGCGCCGCTCGGTGATGGCGCTGCGCCTCGACCAGACGCGGCGCGCGGGCCTCGAGCTGGCGCTGCGCCAGCTGGCCGAGCGCTCCACGGTACCGAACGGCGTCACCTGCACCTTCGATGGCGGCGGCGTGATCACCGGCCTCCGGCCCGAGCATGAGCACGAGCTGCTGCGCATCGCGCAGGAGGCGGTCAGCAACGCAGTCCGCCACGCGCGCCCGCAGAACGTGCGCATCACCACCAGCGACGAGCCGAATCACTGGGTCATGGCGATCGCCGACGACGGCGTCGGCATGGAGCAGCGGCCCGAGACCTACGCGCGTCAGGGGTTCGGCCTCTCCAGCATGCGCCAGCGTGCCAGCGCGATCGGCGGGGAGTGGCTGATCGAGAGCCAGCTGGGCACCGGCACGCGCATCAGCGTACGCATGGCGAAGCGAGCCTGACGATGGCTGCCGAGATGAAGAAGGGGATCAGCGTCGTGCTGGCGGATGATCATCCGGTGGTGCGCGACGGGCTCGCCGCCATGGTGAACCAGCAGGCTGACATGGAAGTGGTCGCCGAGGCCGGCGACGGCGACGAGGCGATCGTCTGCTACGAGCAGCACCATCCCGATGTGCTGGTGCTCGACCTGCGCATGCCGAAGCGCGACGGGGTGGCGGTGGTGCAGCGCGTGCTCGAGATCAATCCCAAGGCACGCATCCTCATCATGACGACCTACGACGGCGACGAGGATATCTTCCAGTGCCTGTCGCAGGGCGCCAAGGGCTACCTGCTGAAGGATGCGCCGCGCCAGGAGATCCTGTCGGCGATTCGCGCGGTCAGCGAGGACCGCCCCTATACCTCGACCACGGTCGCCGCCAAGGCGCTGCAGCGCATGGCCAAGCCAAGCCTCACGCAGCGCGAGCTCGACGTGCTGCAGCTGGTGGCCGAGGGGCGCTCCAACAAGGACATCGCACGGCGGCTGTCGATCACCGAGGGCACTGCCAAGACGCACGTCAAGGCGATCCTCACCAAGCTCGACGCCATCAGCCGCACGGAAGCGGTCGCGGTCGCGCACAAGCGCGGCCTGATTCACCTCTAAGCGGCGCCGTCCAAGGCGCAGCGTCAGCCTTTCGCGGGCGGCTGGTATCCCTGCGGCGCCTGCGATCCCGCGCCGAAAAAGAATTTCTCCATCTCGCCCTCGAGGAACCTGCGCGCCTTGGGCTCGATCGGCGTCAGCCGGTATTCGTTGATGAGCATGGTCTGATGCTTGAGCCATTGCGCCCAGGCCTCGCGCGACACGCTCTCGTAGATGCGCCGGCCGAGCTCCCCCGGATAGGGCGGCCGGTCGAGTCCCGGGGCTTCGCGCTTGAGGAGCACACACTGGACCACTCGCGACACGCTAAGCTCCCGGCTGTCTCGCCGCTTCCGCCGCCTCGAACATCGTGTTCTGCGCCAGGCGCGTGAGCAGCGCGCTGATCGGCGCCGGCAGGCCGACGCGCGCCGGCGCGCGCACGTTATACCAGAGGCTCGTGCCCTCCTCCACGAGGCCCGCGGCGCCGTCGCAGTGCACCAGCATCGGGCTCACCATCAGGCTGAAGTGCGTGAAAGCATGCTCGAAGGCGGTGAGGGGCTGCGGCTCTCGGCCGTGCGTGATCAGGGCCTCGCGCACGAACGCGCGCGCCGCGCTCGCCGTTTCGAACTGCGGCAGGCACCAGAGCCCGCCCCACACGCCGCTCTCCGGCCGCCGCTCGAGCAGCACGCTCCCGTCCGCATTGAGCGCCACCACCATGAACACCCGACGCACGCGCCGGCTGCGCGCTCTACGTGGCGCCGGCAGCTCCTGCTGGCGGCCGGTGCGCCGCGCAAAGCAGCCCGCCGCGAGCGGGCAGCAGCCGCACAGCGGGCGCGAGCGCACACACACGGTGGCGCCGAGGTCCATGATGGCCTGGGTGTAGTCGGCAAGCTGCGCGTGCGGCGTGCAGCGCTCGGACAACTCCCAGAGCCGCGCGAGCGCGGCGCTGCCCGTGGCGGCGCCCGCCACGCCGAAATAGCGCGCCAGCACGCGGCGCACGTTGCCATCGAGGATCGGGAAGCGCTCGCCGCAGGCGAGCGCCAGGATCGCGCCGGCGGTCGAGCGGCCGATGCCGGGCAGATCCGC
>JASHVF010000205.1 GCA_030039615.1 Gammaproteobacteria bacterium
GCTCTTCGGCGATACCACGATCTACGACATGGAGGTCTTCCAGGAGGGCGGCGACCCGGGCGACGTGCCGGTCGCCGCCGGCGCGCGCGCGATGCAGGACGCACTCCTCGCCTCGCACCCGGGCGCGAGCTGGATGATGCTCGCCTGGCAGGGCAACCCCCGCCAGGACCTGCTGGCGGGCGTCGACCGCACGCGACTCCTCGTCATCGACATCGACCACGACCGCACGCCGCGCGACGACCGCGAGCACGACTTCCAGGGCGCGCCGTTCCTCTTCGGGGGCCTGTGGGAGTTCGGCGGACGCACCACGCTCGGGGCCAACGTCGGGAACATCACCACGCGCCTCACGCACCTTGCGCGCATCAATGCCAACATGGCGGGGACCGCCCTTTTCACCGAGGGGCTGGGCACCAATCCCTTCGCGCTCGATCTCTTCGCGGAGATGGCCTGGAGGCGCGCCGCGCCGGATATCACGGCGTGGGCGGCGGACTATGCGCGGCGGCGCTACGGCGCCGCCGACGCCCACGCGCTCGCGGCCTGGAAGGTGCTCGCCGCGACCGCCTACGACATCCGCATCGACGACGTCGTCTTCAACAGCGAGCGCGACGCCGCGCAGGAGTCGCTCTTCGACGCGCAGCCGAGCCTTGACTCCAATCGCGCCTCGAACTGGTCCCCCGAGGCGATGCGCTACGATGCAGAGGCCTTCCGCCGCGCACTCCCGGAGCTGCTCGCCGCCGCGCCGCGCTCACCGGGCGGCGCCTACGACCTGGTGGACGTCGCCCGCCAGAGCCTCGCGAACGAAAGCCGCGTGCTGCTGCCGCAGATCAAGGCCGCCTACGACGGCAAGGACCGCGAGCGCTTCGCAGCGCTCACGGCGCGCTGGCTCAGGCTCATGGACCTCGAGGACCAGCTGCTCGCGACCCACCGCGCGTTCCTGGTCGGCACCTGGCTCGCGCAGCTGCAGGGCTGGGCGTCCTCAGCCGCCGAGCGCGCGCGGCTCGACTACGACGCGCGCTCGCTCCTCACCACCTGGGGAGACCGCAAGGCGAGCGAGGAGGCGAAGCTCCACGACTACGGCAACCGCGACTGGGCCGGGCTGACGCGCGACTACTACCGCACCCGCTGGGAGATCTATTTCCGCGCCCTCGATGCAGAGCTGCGCACCGGGCGTGCGGCGCCGCCGATCGACTGGTTCGCGATCGGCGAGGCGTGGAATCGCGGCACTCAGCACTACAGCGATCGCCCCCAGGGCGATCCCTATCTCATTGCCGCGCGCGTGGCGGACGAGCTTAAGATCGCGCCGTGAGCCTCTCGAAGTGGAATCGCCGCGAGGTACTGCGCGCCGCGGCCTCGGTCGCCGTCGCCGGCAGCGGCGCCGGTACGCTGAAAGCCGCGCTGCCGCGCAGCGCCGCCCGCCCCAACATCATTCTCTTCATGCCCGATGAGCTGCGCGCGGATGCGCTCGGCTGCTACGGCAACCCCCTGGTGCGGACGCCGAACTTCGACCGGCTGGCGCGCGAGGGCACGCGCTTTGCGAACTGCCACGTGCAGTTCCCGGTGTGCGCGGCGTCCCGCTGCAGCATGGCGACCGGCTGGCCGACCAGCGTGCGCGGGCATCGCAGCCTCTACGATTTCCTCAAGCCCGATGAGCCGAACCTGTTCCGCTATCTCAAGCAGGCGGGCTACGACGTCTTCATGTACGGCAAGAACGACGTGCTGGCACCCGCCACGATCGCCGGGAGCCTCACCGAGTGGCGCAACCCCCGGGGTCCGGTCGCCGAGTTCGCCGCGATCGAGCAACCGCAGTTCCCGACCACCATGCTGCTGCCGGCCGGCGGCGAGCGGCGCGGCACCGGCGACTATGCTGCGATCGAGCTCGCCGCCGGGGTGCTCGGGCGCAAGCAACCGGAGCGGCCGTTCTGCATCTTCCTCGCGCTCTTCGAGCCGCATCCGCCCTACACCATCGCCGCCGACTTCTACGACCTCTATCGCCCCGCCGACGTGCCCGCCCCCGCGCCGCCGGGTCTCGCGCGCCGCCCGCTCTTTCATGAGGCGCTGCGCGAGGCGAGCGGCCTCACCCAGGTCACGGAGGCGACGTTGCGCAAGGTCCGGGCCGTCTACTACGGCAAGGTGAGCTACGCCGACTGGCTGCTCGGCGAGCTGCTCGGGACGATCGAGCGCACCGGCCACACCGCCGACACCGCGCTCCTCGTCTGCTCCGATCACGGCGACTACACCGGCGACTACGGACTCATCGAGAAGTGGCCCTCGGGACTGGAGGACTGCCTCACCCACGTGCCGCTCATCGCCCGCATCCCGGGCGGCACTGCCGCGCACGTCTCGCCCGAGCTGGTCGAGCTCTACGACGTGATGGCGACCTGCCTCGAGCTCGCCGGCACGCGCGCGACGCACACCCACTTCGCCCGCAGCCTCGTGCCGCAGCTCCACGGTGCGCCGGGAGACGCCGGGCGCGCCGCCTTCACCGAGGGGGGTTACAACAGCTACGAGCCGCAGGCCTTCGAGCCGATCATCGAGGGGTTGTATGGACCCAAGACGCGCCTGCAGAACGAGCGCCCCGAGACCATCACGCGCTGCGCCGCGGTGCGCACGCAGCGCTACAAGTACATCGCGCGCCCCAACGACCAGAGCGAGCTGTACGATTGTGCCGCGGATCCGCAGCTCACGAACAATCGCTTCGGCGAGGCCTCGATGCGCGCGGTGCAGGCGGCGCTCGAGCGGCGCCTCACCAACTGGTACATCGACACCTCGGGCGTGCCGCCGACCGAGCGCGATGCGCGCGGCGCGCCGGTGCTGGACCGCGAGCCGCAGCTCGAGCATGTAACACCACCCGACCGACTGCTCGATCACTGAGCAGCGAGCGCACCGTGCCTCAGCCGAGGCGGCTCGCGATTCTCGCCACGTGCTCCCCCTGGAAGCGGCAGATCTCGAGCTCGAGCGCCGTCGGCATGCGCATCTCGCTCCCCGCCCCCGTCACGCAGCTGGCACCGTAAGGGGTGCCGCCGGTCACCTCGCGCAGCGTCACCAGATCCCTGAAGGTGTAGGGCACGCCGACGACGATCATGCCGTGATGCAGGAGCGTCGAGTGGAATGAGGTGATGGTCGTCTCCTGGCCGCCGTGCTGGCTCGCGGTGCTGCAGAAGACGCTGCCGAGCTTTCCGACCAGCGCGCCGCGCATCCACAACGGCCCGGTCTGATCGAGGAAGTTGCGCATCTGCGCGGCCATGTTGCCGAAGCGCGTCGGCGTGCCGAAGATGATCGCGTCGTATTCGCCGAGCTCCTCGGGTGTCGCGAGCGGCGCGGCCTGCTCGAGCTTGAAGCCGGACGCCTTGCAGACATCGGGCGGCGCGAGCTCGGGCACCCGCTTCACGACCACCTCGACGTTCGCTACACGTTTGACCCCCTCGGCCTGCGCGTAGGCCATGGCCTCGATATGACCATAGCTGCTGTAATAGAGAATCAGAGCTTTGCGCATGTGACGGCTCCTTCAGGAAGAATGGCTGGCGGGCGCGTGGCGCCCGAGAAACTGACCGCAGAGTTCGCTGTAGGCGTCCGGGCAATCGAGGTTGGGCAGATGGCCGGCGCCGTCAATGACGCTGCGCTCCGCCCCGAGTTGCCGCGCCAGCGCATCGGCCGCGCGCACGCGCGTCGGCAGGTCGTGCCGGCCGCCGACGATCAGCATAGGGACCGCGAGCTTCGCGAGGCGCTCCGGGAGGTCGGACAGCTCGGCGCGCGGCGTGCCGTGCAGGTCGTTGCCGGAGTAGCGCGCGAGCGCGCCGTCGAGCAGTGCCTGGCTGGCCGGATCCGGGGTGCGCAGCGCGGTGAGCGGATGCCGCGCCCATTCGCGGCGAAACCCGGCCATGCCGCGCTCCTGCACCAGCCCGCGGTAGTGCGCCAGCAGCACCTCGGTCTCGGTACCGCCGCCGAGCGGCGGCGGTCCGTCGAGGACCAGCGCCCACACCTGCATGCCCGAGGCGGCCGCCTGCGCCGCGACCCGTGCGCCCTGCGACATGCCGACCAGCGCCGCCTCGCGCAGGCCGAGGTGATCGCAGAGCGCGCGCAGATCCTCGGCGTCGCGCTCGGTCGAGGAGATGCCGTCCGAGAGACCGTGACCGCGACGATCGAAGCGCACGATGCGGAACTGACCAGCGAGTGAGGCGACCTGCGGGTCCCACATCCCGAGGTCGAGCGTCCAGCCGTGCACCAGAACGACCGCGGGCCCGCGCCCCTCGTCGCGGTAGCGCAGCCGCGCGCCCGCGAGCGTGAGGAAGCGGTCCGCGGCGGCGGTCGCGGGCTGCGGCAGGGACGAGCTCAACGCCATGGCTCTCATTCGAATAGCGAAATATTTTTCGCAAACAGGCTAAGGCGGAGCGCGCGCAGGCGTCAAGGAGCCGCAGGCGCGCCGCTCACAGCTGCGCGCTGAGCGACAGCCAGGGAGTGGTGGCGAGATCCGCCGACAGCTGCCGGCTCACCCGCTGCAGCATCGCGAGCCGCTCGCGCACCATGCGCGTGCGGGTGATGCGGCCGGAGTGGCTCGAGGAGTTGAGCGAGGCGACCACCCGCCCGTGCCGATCGAAGACCGGCACGGCGAGCGCGATCACCCCGTAGGCGAGCTCGTCCTGCACCGCCGCGTAGCCGGCGCGGCGGCACTCCTCGATGAGCGTGCGCAGCTCTCCCGCATCGGTCACGGTGCGCTCGGTGAGCGCCTCGAAGCGCGCGTTGTCGAAGTAGCGCTGCAGGCGGTCGAGACTCAGGCCCGCGAGCAGCACCCGCCCCATCGAGGTCGCGTGCGCCGGGAAACGGCTGCCGACGTGCGCCTCGAGCCGCAGCAGTGTGCGCACCGAGGTGCGCGCCACGTACACGATCTCGACGCCGTCCAGCACGCTGAGCGCCGCCGAGTCGGCCGTCTCGCTCGCGACCTCCTCGAGGTGATTCTTGGTGATCTGCTCGATGTTCATCGACTCGAGGTAGGCGGCGCCGAGCTCGAGCACCTTGGGCCGCAGCAGGAAGCTGCGGCCGTTGCGGGTGACGTAACCGAGCTCCTCGAGCGTCAGCAGGCAGCGGCGCGCGGTCGCCGGCGGCACGCACGCGCTGCGGGCGATGTCGCTCAGGGTCAGTGCCGCGTGGTCGCGCCCGAAGGCACGAATGACGCCGAGCCCCTTGGCGAGGCCCCCCATGGATTCGCGGCGCGCGGGCGCAGTTCTGCGACGTGGCACGTCGGCGAGTCTATTTCGATATCCGAAAGCGCGGAAGGGCCGAGTCCCGTGTGCTTGACGCTTACCGTGCGGTGGGTCCAGTATTTATTCGGATATCGACGATAATTTCGCTATACGAAATTATTCGAGGGGGCGGATCTGAAGATCGGGCGGCAGGAAGAGCGCGCTTCCGCGATCTCGGCTGCGAATGCCGAGACCATCGTGGTGCGCGGCCGCGACCTGACGCGCGAGCTGATCGGCACCATCAACTTCACCGAGCACTTCTGGCTGCTGGTGACGGGCGCCCTGCCCTCCGCGCCGCAACGCCGCATTCTGGACGCGACCCTGGTGGCGATCGCCGAGCACGGCCTGGTGCCGAGCGTGCAGAGCGCGCGCATGACGCTCGCGGCGGCGCCGGAGGCACTGCAGGGCGCGGTGGCCGCCGGGCTCCTCGGCTGCGGCTCGGTGGTGCTCGGCTCCTCCGAGGCGGCCGGGCGCTTGTTCGCCGAAGTGGCGGCCCGCTGCGACGGCGGCCTCGCGCCCG
>JASHVF010000206.1 GCA_030039615.1 Gammaproteobacteria bacterium
CGCAGAGCTGCAGCTGTCGGCGGCCTTCGGGCCGCAGCACGGCTTGCGCGGCGACAAGCAGGACAACATGATCGAGTCGCCGGACTACGTCGATCCGGTGCACCACATTCCGGTCTTCAGCCTCTACGGCACGGTGCGCCGCCCGACGCCGGCGATGATGGATACCTTCGACGTGCTGCTCGTCGATCTGCAGGATCTCGGCTGCCGCATCTATACCTTTATAACTACGCTGCGCTACGTGCTGGAGGAGAGCGCGCGCGGCGGTAAGTCGGTGTGGATCCTCGATCGGCCGAATCCCGCGGGACGGCCCGTCGAGGGCCTGAAGCTGCGCGCCGGCTGGGAGAGCTTCGTCGGCGCCGGGGCGCTCCCGATGCGCCACGGGCTCACCATGGGCGAGATGGCCCGCTGGTTCATCGCGACGCTCGCTCTCGATGTCGACTGCCAGGTCATAAAGATGGAGGGCTGGGCGCCGGAGGCGGCGCCCGGCTACGGCTGGCCGCTCGGCGAGCGCACCTGGGTGAACCCGAGCCCGAACGCGCCGAACCTGTGGATGGCGCGCTGCTACGCCGGCTCGGTGCTGCTCGAGGGCAGCAACCTCTCCGAGGGACGCGGCACGACGCGGCCGCTCGAGCTGCTCGGAGCGCCGGATCTCGACGTGGCGGCACTGCTCGAGGAAATGCACGCGCTCGCGCCCGAGTGGCTGCGCGGCTGCCAGCTGCGGCCGTGCTGGTTCGAGCCGACTTTCAACAAGCACCAGGGGCAGTTGTGCGCGGGAGTGCAGGTGCACGTCGAGGACGCGGCGTTCTACCGGCACGAGGTCTTCCGGCCGTGGCGGCTGTTTGCGCTCGCCTTCAAGGCACTGCGCCGGCTGCGGCCGGAGTACGCGCTGTGGGCGGACTTCCCCTATGAGTACGAGACCGGCAGGCTGGCAATCGACGTGATCAACGGCAGCGAGCTCTTGCGCCGCTGGGTGGACGATCCGGCGGCGACCCCGGCCGATCTCGAGAGCATCGCGCGCGCCGACGAGTCGGCCTGGACCGCCGAACGCCGCGCCGTACTGCTCTACTGACTCACTTGTCGGCGCAGCTCGTGTAGGGCGGTCCTTCTCCCGGGACGATCGGGCACAGCCGCACGGGTGCGAGCTGCGCGAGGCGCGCGCTCCAGTATTTGCCGTCGAGCGCCAGCGGGTGCGAGGAGTCGCGCCCCTGCTCGGTCCACTGCAGCACGTAGAAGTCGTCCGGTCCCTTGATGCCGAGCATCACCGAGCTCTCGCTGTGCGCCTTGCCGCCTGCGCTCACGCGGCCGCAGCTGACCACGGTCGCGAACGAGGGCTCCTTCACCAGGGACTGCGGTCCGAGATCGAGGGCGACGTAGGTGTCCGGACAGTGCACCTGGAAGCCGCGCCCCAGGGCGCGCAGATACGCCTCGAGCGTCGCATCGGCGTTGTAGGACAGTCCCTGGACGCCGCTCAGCGAAAGCATGCGCGTCCAGTCGTCCTTGGTCTCGCCCGCCGGAACGTGCTCACGCACGTAGATGTTGCCGCTGGTGCGCTCGAAGCTGACGTTGAAGCCGGCGGGCAGGGTGAATGCCACCAGGCGGTGAAACACCGGCACGACCACCCGGGCGCCGGCCGGCGCGGGCGCATCGGCCGCGCGCGCCCCGGGCGAGGCGCCGGCGAGCACCAGGCCAAGGATCACGGCGCTTGGAGCGAAGCGGCGATGCATGCGCGCAGCATAACGCACCCGCCGCTTGTCTTAATTCTCCACGGAGTGTGCTGCAGTTCACATTTCGCCGGCTTTGCGGGGGTGTCTTAGGGTAACAGCTGCTTTGGGACTCGGGGCCTTGAGGCACAATGCCCCGACGAAGCCAGGGGTCGCTCGCCATAAAGGCGGGCGGAAAAAAATAACCATAGGGAGTCGGTTGATCGTGACCACGCCCGGGCCGCAGCGCTTTGCGCCGGCTGTGTCGGTCATTCTTCTCACCGCGTGCAGCGCGGCCGCGGCTGCTGCGCCCGCGCCCTTCGTTGTCAGGACGGATCTCGCGCCGCTCATCCGCGCCGCCGCCGGTTCGGAGGCGCAGTTCGCCGTGCCCGTGCCGCACGCCGCCTCGACCGCCGCTTCCGGCAGCTGGTCGATCACGGGCGGCGAGGCCACCTGGCGCTACGCGGTACAGGTGCCGACGGCCGTGTCACTATCGTTCCATGCGCTCGGAGCGCTGCCGGCGAGCGCCACGCTGCTGGTGGAGGGCGGCAGCGCCACAACCAGCTACAGCGCGCGCGACCTGCACCACGGCGAGCTGTGGAGCCGCGTCCATGCGGGCGACACGCTCACGCTCACCCTGAGCGTCGCAGCCGCCGAGCGCGCCGGCGTCGAGCTGCAGATCGTGAGTCTGCAGGCCGGCTACCGTGCGATCGGGCCCGGCGTCGAGGATCACCCGCTCTACAGGCAGCTGATGGCGCAGACATCGGCGGACGACAACTCCGCCTGCGTGACCAACTACGAGTGCGCCGTTACGCCCGGAAACGCCGCGCCGGCGGGCGCCACGCTGGCGCTGGTGATCGAAAACCTCTACCAGTGTACCGGCACGCTGCTCAACGACGTGCCTGGTGACAACACGCCCTATGTGCTGACCGCCAGGCACTGCGAGACCGGCCAGCTCGGCGGCGGTAACCCCGCGGCGGCCGCCGGCATCACGGTGTACTGGAATGCCACCAGCCCCTGCGGTACGCCGCTCGGCTCGATTTACGGCGGCAATCTCATCACCCAGACCGGCGCGCGCACCGTGGTCGAGCAGCAGGACGCGTGGCTCGTGGTGCTCGACTCGAGCCCGGTGGTGGCGGATGCGCAGCTCGCAGGCTTCGACGCCAGCGGCGCCGCGGTGGTCGGCGGCTACACCATCCACAATGCCGCGGGACGCGACCAGCAACTGGTCAGCTGGTCCGGTACCGCGTATGCCCTCGAGGAGCAGGGCGCGCTCGGCACGCGCTACGTCTCCAATTTCCTCGAGACCGTCAACCAGCAGGGCAACATCGGATCCGGTGCTTCCGGCGGCGCGCTCCTGAACGGGCGTAATCACGTGGTCGGCACGCTTTCGCTCGGCCGCAAGACCTCGGATCCGGACGGCTACGAGTCGTGCCCGGTGACGCCGCCGCCGACGCCGAACGGCACCAACGGCGCGGCCGACTTCACCGCACTCGCCGCCGTGTGGGACTCGACCGCGGACACGACCAGCAGCACGGGCGCCGCGACGCTGCGCTCGGTGCTCGATCCCGGCAATACCGGCAGCCTCGTGGTGCCGAGCAAGCCGGTCGAGATCGTCGCCCTGGGCGCCTCGCCCCCGCCGGCGCCGCGCATCACTTTCAATCCCGCGAGCGTTGCC
>JASHVF010000207.1 GCA_030039615.1 Gammaproteobacteria bacterium
CGATGCGCCGCGTGGCGCCGCTCGCGAGCGCGAGGTGCAGCTCGCGGACGCCGCGCCGGCCGCGGACGGCTGACACCCTGGCGCCTGTCAGCACCTCCACTCCGGCCGCGCGGGCACGCGTCGCGGCGAGCGACTCGGGGCGCGGATCGATCACGGCCGCGGCGCCGACGCCGGCCTCGGCGAGTGCGAACACCGCCTCGTAGGCAGGGTCGTTGTTGAGAAAGAAGGCCGGCCGTCGGCCGGCCGCGACGCCATAGCGCTGCAGGTATGCGAGCGCGGCGCCTGAGAGCATCACGCCCGGGAGGTCGTTGCCCGCGAAGGCGATGATGCGCTCGATGGAACCGCAGGCGAGCAGCACGCGCCGCGCACGCACTACGTGCAGACGCTCGCGCAAGCCCCCGAAGCGCACGCGCTCATGCGGCGCGAGCGTCTCGAGTGCGCCGAAGACGCCGTGACCGTAGGCGCCGATGACCGTGGTGCGCGTCAGGCAGCGCACCGCGCCCTGTGTCGCAAGTCGCGCCAGCAGGCCCTCGCGCCACGCGCGCCAGCGGGGATCGAGCAGCGTCCCGCCGCCGGGCACCACGTCCTGCTCCGCGAGCAGCACGGCAAGCCCCGCGCTGCCGAGGACCTCCGCCGCGGCGAGACCGGCGGCCCCGGCGCCCACCACGAGTACGTCGGCGTGATCGTGGACCGTCTCCGCCGGCGCCGCGTGCTCGCCGATCACGGCCTCGAGCCGGCCGAGTCCGGCGGCGCGGCGGATCAGGGGCTCGTAGATGCGCTCCCAGGCCCAGCCCGGCGCCATGAAGGTCTTGTAGTAGAAACCGGCGGGCAGAAAGCGGCCGAGGAGATCGTTGACCGCGAGCAAGTCGAATGCCAGCGTCGGCCAGCGGTTCTGGCTCACCGCCTCGGTGCCGTCCTCGAGCGGGAGCGTGGTCGCGAGACGGTTCGGCTCGCGTCCGCTCGCGCCGATCACGTCGACCAGCGCACACGGCTCCTCGGGCCCCGCGGTCAGGATGCCGCGTGGCCGGTGGTACTTGAAACTGCGCCCGACGAGGCGGCGGCCGTTGGCGAGCAGCGCCGATGCGAGCGTGTCGCCTGCCAGCCCCTCGAGCGAGTCTCCGTCGAAGCGGAAGCGCAGCGCACGTTCCGTGTCGGTGAGCAGTCCCCGGGCGATGCGGTACGAACCCGGCATCAGTCTGCCGACTCCACCCGGCGGATCTCGTGGCTCAGGGTGTGGCGCTCGAGCCTGATGAGGCGGCGGCAGCCGCCGACGTGCAGCCACCACTCGAGGTGCCAGCCGAGCGGGTTGTCGCGCGCGTACACGTAGGCGTTGAACTCGGCGAGGCCGGCTGCGGCGGCGGGGCGCGACTTGCCGGCATCGCCACGGTAGCGGAACTCGACCTCGTCGCGCACGCCGCACCAGGGGCAGGGGATTCTCAGCACCGCGCGCTCAGTGCAGCCAGGGGAAGGGACCGACGCCGCGCTCGTCCACGGTACGTCCGGCGGCGAAGCGGCTGAGATCGAGGTGCGCGGCGAGGGGGTGCGGTTGGCCGTGCGCGATCAGGTGCGCGGTGGTGAACCCCCCGGCGGGAATCGCCTTGAAGCCGCCGTAGCACCAGCCGCCGTTCAGGATCAGCCCCGCGAGCGGCGTCTGCGAGATGATCGGCGAGCCGTCCATGCTCATGTCCATGACGCCGCCCCACTGGCGCAGCACCCGCACCCGCGCCAGGGCCGGCAGCAGCGTGACCGCCGCCGCCGTCACTTCCTCCACCATCGGCAGCGTGCCGCGCTGGCCGTAGGTGTTGTAGCCGTCGATCGCGCCGCCGAACACGAGTCCCCCCTTGTCGGACTGGCTGATATAGAAGTGGCCGGCGCCGTAGGTGAGCACGACGTCGACCAGCGGCTTCAGTCCCTCGGTAACGAAGGCCTGCAGCACGTGCGTCTCGATCGGCAGCGTGAGGCCCGCCATGCGCGCGAGCTCGGACGAGTGCCCGGCGACGGCGAGGCAGACCGTGTCGGCGGCGATGAAGCCGCGGCTGGTCTCGACGCCGGTGACGCGCGCGCCGTCGCGGCGGATCCCCGTGACCGCACAGTGCTCGACGATGTCGACTCCCGCCTCCGAGGCGCCGCGCGCGAAGCCCCAGGCCACCGCATCGTGGCGCACCGTGCCGCCGCGCGGCTGCAGGAATCCCCCGAGCACCGGGTAGCGCCCGTTGTCGAGGTCCACCAGCGGCACCAGCGCCTTGACCTGCTCGCGGCTCAGCGCCTCGGCATCGACGCCCTCGAGGCGCATCAGATTGGCGCGCCGCGTGAAGAGATCGCGCTGCGCCTCGCTGTGGAACAGGTTGAGCGTGCCGCGCTGGCTCACCATGGCATTGAAGTTGAGCGTGCGCTCGAGGCTCTCCCACAGCTTGAGTGAGAATTCGTAGAAGCGCACGTTGGCGGGCTGGAAGTAGTTCGAGCGGATGATGGTCGTGTTACGGCCGACGTTGCCGAGCCCGATGGGCCCGCGCTCGAGCACGGCGACGTCGCTGATCCCGTGCCGCGTTGCCAGATAGAAGGCCGTCGCGAGCCCGTGGCCGCCGCCGCCGACGATCACGGCGCGATAGCGCGGGCGCGGCGCCGCCTTGGCCCAGGCGCGCGACCAGCCGCGCTGGCCGTTCAGGCCCTCGCGCAGCAGCCGGCCGAGCGAGTAGCGGCCGCTGGAGGAGCGCTCGGGTTGGTTGGCTGAGGTGGAGGGTCGCGGGCGCGGCGGCATCGTTGCCTCCATGATAACGTGTGTGCGTGGGTCAGATCCTCAAGGCGCTGTGCGTGGCCGCGATCGTCGCGCTCTGCGCGCCGGCCCCCGCGCAGGCTGCGGTGGTGGTTTCCTCCAAGCTCTCGAGCGAGTCGGCCATGATCGGCGAGATGATCCGCCTGCTGCTCGAGGCGCACGGCGTACCGACCGTCGACCGCATGACGCTCGGGGCCACGCCGGTGGTACGCAAGGCGCTGCTGCAGGGCGAGATCGACCTGTACGTCGAGTACACCGGCAACGCCGGCTTGTTCTTCAACGATCCGGCGAACCCGGCGTGGAAGGACCTGCAGCAGGGCTATGAGCTCGGCGCGCGGCTCGACTACGCCGCCAACCACATCGTGTGGCTGACGCCGGCGGCTGCCAGTAACGCCTGGGCGCTCGCCGTGCGGCGTGACCTCGCCGAGGCACAGCACCTGAAGACCATGAGCGACTTCGCACGCTGGGTGCGCGAGGGCGGTGCGGTGATGCTGGCGTGCTCCGCCGAGTTCGCCAACGCCGGCACGCTGCGCTCGCTCGAGCGGACTTACGGCTTCACGCTCACCTCCGACCAGATGATCGTGCTCGCCGGCGGCGAGACCTCCGCCACCATCACCGCCGCGGCGGCGCGCACCGACGGTATCAACACCGCCATGGTCTACGGCACCGACGGCGGCATCGCGGCCGCCAACCTGGTGCTGCTCGAGGACGACCGCCACGACCAGCCTGTGTACGCTCCCGTGCCGACGATGCGCGCGGCAGCTCTCAAGGAGTACCCGCAGGTCGCTGGCATCGTGAAGCCGCTGATGGAGAGCCTGAGCGGCGAGAAGCTGCAGCGCCTCAACGCGCGCGTGCAGGTGAACGGCGAGTCCGCCGAGTCGGTGGCGGCGGATTACCTGCGCACGCAGGGCCTGCTGAGGTGAGCGTTCCGCAGCCGAGCACGGCGCGCGCGCGGCTGCCGGCCGTGGCGCGCATCGATCCTCTCGGGGCGGTGCTGGTGGCCGCGGGAGCCGCGGCGCTGCTCTTGCTGCCGTTCGTGCTCTTCAAGGCCAACCGCATCGTGCCGGGCGCGCCGCGCACCCTCGCGCAGGTGCTGCCGGCCTGGGCCGCGCTCGGCTGCAGCGCAGCGCTCG
>JASHVF010000208.1 GCA_030039615.1 Gammaproteobacteria bacterium
GCCGCTTCGATGTCACCGAGGAAGCGCCGCACCGCGGCCCGGTTGAACCACAGGCGCGGCTCCTCGGGACTGAGCGCGATGGCGCGCGTGTAGTTGTCGCAAGCCGCGCTGTAGTCCGCGAGCGCCGACCACAGGTCGCCGAGCTCGGCGTACGCACGGCAGTCGCTGCCGCCGGCGGTCGCGTGCAGAGCGGCGAGCTGCCTCACGGCCGCGTCTGCCGCAGCAAGGTCGCGGCGGCTCAGCACGGCAGCCAGCTCACGGCGCGCAGCGGCGATGGCGCCGGCGGCGCCCGATGGCTCGGCATTCGTGCGCTCGGGTCGCCGCAACGGTAACCCGTCCCTCCCTCAGGCCCGCGCGGAGTCGCGGCGCAATGGCTGACACATGCAATGGATCGAGCCGCCACCGTCGGCGATCATGGAAACATCCGGGTCGTACACCGTCAGGCCTTCCGCACGGCACGCGGCGATGAGGCTGCGCGCCGATGCCGGGATCAATACTCGCTCGGCTCCGAGCGCCATCAGGTTGCACCCCATCTCGACCACCGCCTCGCGATATGAGACCTCGATGATGCGAATGCGCCGCGCCCTGAGCCACCTGACGAGCTCGTCCTCCACGGCTTCGACGCAGACCGCGGCAAGCCCGGGTGCGAGCATGCTCATCTGGCAGTCGAGGTGCAGCAAAAAGGGATCGAAGGCGTAGGTCATGAATTCCCAGCCTTCGGCCTCGAACCATCCCTTAACTTCGCGCACCGCCGGCTCGACGGAACGATCGCCGGAGTAACCACAGACCGCCACACCCGGCTCCAGCACCATGAAGTCGCCACCCTCAATGTTTCCGGCGGTGACGAGATCGTAGAGCGGGATGCCCCGCTCCAGATAGAAGCGCAGGCAGCCGGCGTATTCCCCGCGCCGGAATGGTTTGGCCAACTGCATGATGATCGCGCCCCAGGGGGTCATCACACTGCTGTCTCTGGCGAAGAGCTGGTACGGCAAACCGGGCTCGGCAGGCAACCGGTGCACGGTGACTCCCGCTTCCTCGTAGGCGCGGATCATTTCCGCATACTGCGTCAGGGCCGCCTTGCGGTCGAAGGCGAGGCCGATGCGCTGTGATCTCGCCGCCACCGCGTTGCTTTCCGGCTGCCAGGTGTAGTTGTCGATCGGCCCGACGAGCACGTCGTGCAGCCGGCCATACTCGCTGTCGACGCCCCAGGTGTGCGGGCGCGGCGTCCCGCCCCCCGCGACTCTCGTGCCTAGCTGCATTGCTCAGTTCCCCCGTGGCAACTACTGAATGGCCGCCGCAACTACCGCCTGCAGCAGCACGTTGGCGCCCGCCTCGAGATCCTGCGGGGTGGCGCTCTCGGCCTCGTTGTGACTCAGACCGCCGCCGCAGGGAACGAAGATCATCGCCGTGGGAGCGAACTGCGCGGTATGCAGCGAGTCGTGCCCCGCGCCGCTCACCATGCGCTGTGCGCTGTAGCCGAGTCGCTCGGCGGCACGCGCGACGAGCTCGACGAGTCCCGCGTCAAACTCCGTCGGCGGCATGTACCAAATCTGCTCGACGCTGGAGCCGATGTCGTGGGACGCCGAGATGGTGGCTACCTGCGCGCGAAAATCCGCGATCATCCCCTCGAGCGTGGCGCGGTCCGGATGCCGCAGGTCCACGCTGATCGTGAGGCGCTCCGGGACGGTATTTCTCACCCCGGGCGACGCGCGCAGATCGCCGATCGTGGCGCGCCCCCAGGGCGCCCTGGCGCGCGCGATCTCGAAGGCGCATTGGATGATGGGGCAGGCCGCGCGCCAGGGGTCGCGTCTCATCTCCATCGGCGTGGGACCGGCATGCGAGGCAATGCCAGTGAGGATCACGTCGAGCCAGTAGGCGCCCTGGATCCCGGTGACGATACCGATTTGCCTGCCCGAGGCTTCCAGGATCGGCCCCTGCTCGATGTGGGCCTCGAAGGCCGCGTGCAGCGGACGACGGCGCGCCGGAGCGCTCCCCTTGAAGCCTATGCGCGCCAGCTCGTCACCGAATCTCTTGCCGGCCTTGTCGAGGCGACCGTAGGCGTAATCGAGGCCGTAGACGCCCGCAACGACACCCGAACCGAGCATCGCCGGCGTGAACCGGCATCCCTCCTCGTTGGTCCAGCTGACGACCTCGAGTGGGCGCGCTGTCGAGATGCGGTGCTCGTTCAGGGTGCGGATCACCTCGAGGCCGGCCATCACGCCGTAGACGCCGTCGAAGCGGCCGCCGGTGGGCTGGGTATCGAGGTGGCTTCCGATCAGCACCGGGGCGGCGGCAGGATCGGTTCCGGCACGAGCTGCGACCAGGTTGCCCACCTCGTCGGCGGCCACCGCGCAGCCGGCCTCGCGTGCCCATGCCGCAAACTGCTCGCGACCCGCCCGATCTTCATCGGTCAGCGCCTGGCGGTTGCATCCCCCTTTGGGGGTCGCGCCGATCTCGGCCATGGTCATCAGGCTCTTCCACAGCCGCTCGCCCTGGACACGAAG
This sequence comes from Gammaproteobacteria bacterium, assembly GCA_030039615.1. Lineage (GTDB taxonomy): Bacteria > Pseudomonadota > Gammaproteobacteria > Steroidobacterales > Steroidobacteraceae > 13-2-20CM-66-19. Next base: position 2,505 of record JASHVF010000208.1, read on the forward strand.
GTCTGCCACCTGGGGGTTCATGCAGCTCCTCACCGACCGATGT